>JAUZQH010000189.1 GCA_030951065.1 Mariprofundus sp.
GGTGGCGGTCTTTCGGATATGCCTCCCGGTTGGATTAAAAATTTTCCATTTTGATTTTTTTAGCTTTTAGTATTATTTTCAGGCCTTTTACGATGATCTGCACATACAACTTGGCAGTCCGAGCATGGATACCAATCAGATCACACAGCTGCTGAATCTGCTCGAAAAGTCAGCTCAACCCTGCCTGTTAATTCTCCATAACTTTGATGCTATACGCCACAGAAAAGCAGTGAAGAGCGGCTACAACAGCCATTTCATTCATGCGCTGAACAGTATACCCGGCCGAACCAACATCGGCCTGTTATGCGTCAGTGAATACGCCCATCAACACTATTTGCTCTCAGCAGACGGAGCCATACTTCCCGGCTCAAAACTTCGAGCAGAGGCCATGCAACTTCCGTCTCTGACCAGCGGACAGCTACTGGCCGAATTACTACGCAGAAAAATCACATCATCCGAAAATAAACTGTCAGCACTTATCCCACGCTTACTCGGGCATGATTCCCCTTACACCGAAATCTGCAAGCTGAAGAAACGCTGATTCACTCAAAAATATCTACGCTATCCTGAGCGTAACTTTGACCCTGACATGATTCAATCCATCAGGTTTGCTTCAAGGCAGGATCAAACTGTTGATTCAGGTAAGCGACAATCTCACTGGATTCATACAACCAGGTCGTTTGATCGCCCGCATCGATGCGCAAACACGGCACTTTGATGCGACCACCCTCTTTTTCCAGGGTATTACGATGCTCGCTGCCACGCACCTGTGCATCCCGATATTCAAGCGGAATGTTTAAACGATGAATAGTACGCCGTATTTTGATACAAAACGGACAAGCGAAATACTGGTAAATCGACATCGATTTGGCCTGTAGGTCAACTTCAAGCTGGGCAGCCGCATCGCGTTTGATTTTCCGAGGCCGGGTCAAGTAACTGATAAAAGCCATCAATCCACCCACACCTTCACGAAAAATCTTGAGCAACAGCTTCTTGATCATAAAACACCCCGCATCATTGAAATGCGTACCATAGCAGTGGCTATGCTTTTAACCACTCATGAAAAGTAAGGTAGTACCATCACATCACCTGTCCACCCAGAAACAAACATCAACCCCAGTTCAGGCCACCGCCGGTCTGATACTCGGTCACGCGCGTTTCAAAAAAGTTTTTCTCCTTTTTCAAATTGGCCTGCTCATCCAGCCACGGCAGAGCATTGACCGCATCGGGAAAGGGTTCGGCGATATCCAGCTGTTTGGCACGGCGATTGGCAATAAAGCGGAACTGCTGAATATGATCATCCGCCGAATAACCCAAAATCGGCTCCGGTAACAGATAACGGGCATAATCAGCTTCCGCCGCTTCCGCTTCCAGCCACATCTCCTGCAGCGCTGCAGCATCCAGCTGAATATGCTCTTCCCGGATAATCTGGCGTACCACCCGGATACCGAAACCGGCATGCATCACCTCATCGCGCATGATGTACTGCAACTGCTCCGCCGTACCCTTCATCAGCCCGCGTCGCTGCAGCGAGAAGATCGGTGAGAAACCGTTATAAAACCAGCTGCCCTCGAATACCGCAGCAAAAAACAGATAGGACATCACAAAGTTATGCAGCTCGGCCGGATCTTTCATATCAATATCCGAACGCATCACCGAACTCATGCGACGGTTGGCAATCTGGATTTTATGATGAATCGCCGGCACTACCCGGTAGCGGTTATATATCTCGCTCTGATCCAGACCGATCGATTCAATACAATGCTGATAAGTCCAGGTGTGCAGGGCTTCTTCATACACCTGCCGGGCCTGATAGATTTGCAGCTCGGGTGCCGTCATCTTCTCCATCACTGCTAAGCCGATATTGCGCATGGCCAGAATGTCCGAGGTGGTCAGGTAGGCCAGCACATTCTCGTACACATGCTGCTCTTCCAGTGTCAGCTTGTGATGATAATCATGCACATCCTGATTCATGTTGATATCCAGCGGTGTCCAGTGGTTCTTGTTGGCATTGAGAAAATACTGCCAGGCCCACGGGTAACGGAACGGAGCCAGCTGATTGATATCGCTCATGCCCCCGATCACCCGTTTATCTTCCGCACGGATCGGCGCCAGTGCCGCTGTGCTATCCTGCTGCTCTGCTGCGGCCTGCTCAGCGATGGCATTGGCTGCATTGCGCATCATCGCAGCCTCTATATGGGCAGACTGAGCATTGTCGGCCTGAAGATGTTCCATCTGCTCCGACCGTTCCAACTGTAGTGGCATCGCAGCCGACTGCAGCGGCTCGAGTGGATTATCCCAGTTTAACATCGTTGTCCCCCTCACTGGCACGCTTCACAATCAGGATCGAGTATGGAACAGGCCTTCGGCTCATCCTCCAGCCGAGTCATGCTCTCCGTACTCTTCTCGACATGGGATGCCCCCATCGAACGCAGATAATAGGTGGTTTTAAGGCCGCGCACCCAGGCCAGTTTGTAAAGGTTATCCAGCTTTTTACCCGATGCCTCAGCCATATACAGGTTCAGACTCTGGGCCTGATCAATCCATTTCTGACGCCGGCTGGCCGCCTCGATCAGCCAGCGTGAATCAATCTCGAAGGCCGTGGCATATTTTGCTTTCAGATGCTCCGGCACACGCTCGATAGCATGCACTGACCCATCATAATATTTCAGGTCATTGAGCATCACCGCATCCCACAGACCGAGCTGTTTCAAATCTGCCACCAGATAATCATTCATCACCACAAACTCACCCGACAAATTCGATTTCACATAGAGATTCTGATATGCAGGCTCAATGCTCTGTGATACCCCGCATATATTGGCAATCGTGGCCGTCGGTGCGATGGCCAGCACATTGGAGTTGCGCATCCCCTGTCTTGTCACCAGCGCACGCAAGCGATCCCAGTCCAGCGTGCGCGAATCATCAACCTGCAGATACTGCTCACCGCGTTCATCCTTGAGCAACTGCAGCGAATCGATCGGCAGAATGCCCCGGCTCCATAGCGAGCCTTCATAACTGGCATAACGCCCGCGCTCCTGTGCCAGCATGGATGAGGCATGAATGGCATAATAACTGACCGCCTCCATACAGCGGTCGGCAAACTCGACCGCTTCATGCGACGCATAAGCCAGATCAAGCTGATGCAGGCTATCGGAAAAACCCATAATACCCATGCCGACAGGACGGTGACGCAGGTTGGATTTGCGTGCCTGCGGTACACTGTAATAGTTATAATCGATCACATTATCGAGCATGCGCATGGCTGTATGGATAGTTTTTTCCAGCTTATCGTGATCTATTCCGCTACCATCCGGGCGAATATGACGGGCCAGGTTGACCGAGCCCAGGTTACATACCGCGATCTCGTTTGCATTGGTGTGCAGGGTAATCTCGGTACAGAGGTTGGATGAGTGCACTACCCCTTCATGGTTATTGGTGTAACGAATATTGCACGGATCCTTGAAGGTCACCCACGGATGGCCCGTCTCGAACAGCATGCCGAGCATCTTGCGCCACAGCTCCACCGCCTGAACCGTTTTACTGATACGCATCTCACCGCGTTCGGCCCGGGCTTCATAAGCCTGGTATGCTGCTTCAAAGTCCCGGCCGGTTTTCTCATGCAGGTCCGCCGTTTCATCGGGAGAGAACAACGTCCAGCTGCCCTCCTCGGCCACACGCTTCATAAACAGATCCGGAATCCAGTTGGCTGTATTCATATCATGGGTACGACGACGCTCATCTCCGGTGTTTTTGCGCAGCTCGAGAAAATCCTCGATATCAATATGCCAGGTTTCCAGATAGGCACAGACCGCCCCTTTGCGCTTGCCACCCTGATTCACGGCCACAGCCGTATCATTGGCCACCTTGAGAAACGGAATCACACCCTGCGATGCGCCATTGGTACCCTTGATATAGGAACCCATACCGCGCACCGCACTCCAGTCGTTGCCCAGCCCGCCGGCATATTTGGACAATAATGCATTATCCTTGATAGCATCATAAATGCCCTCCAGCGCATCGGGCACCGTGGTCAGATAACACGATGACATCTGCGGACGCAGCGTGCCGGCATTGAACAGCGTCGGTGTACTGCTCATAAAGTCGAATGCCGCCAGCAAATGATAGAACTCAATCGCCCGTGTCTCGCGATCAATCTCATGGATGGCCAGCCCCATAGCAACACGCATAAAAAAGGCCTGCGGCAGTTCAAAGCGTACCTGCCCGTGATGGATAAAATAACGGTCATACAGTGTTTGCAGGCCCAGATAGCTGAACTGGCTATCGTAATCGGCCTGTAACGCTGCACCGAGGCGCTGCAGATCATATCGGCCCAGCTCCTCATCGAGCAGCTCCAGCTCGACCGCCCGGCGGATATAAGCCGGGAAATATGCAGCATAAATCGTCTGCATCTCCGCCTGTGTCGCTTCCCTTGCATGGCCTTCTACAAAGCTCAGCGCCTCATGGCGGCTATGATGCAGCAGAATACGCGCAGCCACCTGACTGTAAGCCGGATCGCGCTCAATCATGGTGCGCGCACTCATCACCGTAGCCAGACGATAATCTGCAGCTTTCATGCCGTCGAAGATATTGCGCTGCACTGCTTCGTTCAGTGCCACCCTGTCCACATCAGCCAGACCTGCACATGCTTCATCCAACATGGCGGTGAGCTGCTGCACATCGAGCCGCTGGCGGCTGCCATCGGCCAATGTCAGGTGTATCAACGCGCTGTCATCATCCACCGGATCATCTTCATGGATGCGCTCACTGGCCCGGGCGGCGCGATAGAGCACATAGGCGCGGGCCACTTTATGGTGCCCCTCACGCATCAGCGCCAGCTCGACCTGATCCTGAATATCCTCGATATGAATGGTGCCGTTTTCAGGCAACCGACGCAGCAGTGCATCGACCACCTGTGTGGTCAGGCCATCAACGAGTTCATGAATGCGTGAAGATGCTGCCGCTGTGCCGCCCTCCACGGCCAGAAATGCCTTGCTGATCGCCACCATGATCTTGCTGCGATCAAAAGCGGTTACCTTGTGGTTACGCCGCATCACCCGGCATACAGCGTCGTTATCCGCATAATCGGCAGTAGCTGGAATATGAGCTGTAACAAGGTTATCTGTGGGTAGATTAAGTTTGTATATAGTGGTTTCGTGCTGCAATCTGTCCTCCCGGAAAATAACGAGCAGGCGAAAAGCAGAGCAGGAAGAAATGCAGGGGCATTCATCACGCATAGCCTTGACGCGAGGCTCAGGTGTCAGCCGGCTTACACCGGCATATCTATAGAAGGTATCGGACTCGGGGCAGATGCCCTCACCGTTGCGCGACAGTTCCGGATTTACACCGGATTCCCTTCGGATTGAATATCACAAACATCACAAAAAAAGCACATGATATTGTGTTCAATATAAGATATTGGCGCAATATATGGGCATGTAACCAGTATGGCAAGCCTGACTTTATAAGCAAGACAGACCGACTCTGTACAGACCGACAACATATCCCGGGTTGAACTGAATCTAGCCCCCCGTCAGGCTGCGCCGCCATGTCAGCGCTATCCTTTGAAATACTGGCCAAAGATGAACAGGGCCGTGCCCGTCGCGGGCGCATGCAGCTTGCCCACGGCACAGTGGAAACACCGGTGTTTATGCCGGTGGGAACACAGGCCACAGTAAAAAGTCTCACGCCTGCCGATCTGACGGATGATATCAAAGCCAGTATTATCCTCGGCAACACCTATCATCTGATGTTACGTCCCGGTGCTAATCTGATTGAAAAAATGGGTGGACTGCACCGGTTCATGGCCTGGGACCGGCCTATTCTGACCGATTCCGGTGGTTTTCAGGTCTGGTCACTGGGTGAACTGCGCAAGATCGAAGACCATGGCGTACGCTTTCGCTCTCATATTGATGGCGCCGAGGTCTTCCTCGGGCCGAAAGAGAGCATGGAGATTCAAAAGAAACTCGGCAGCGATATTGTGATGGCCTTCGATGAATGCACGCCCTACCCGGCCACATATGAAGAAGCTAATGATTCGATGCAGATGTCGATGCGCTGGGCGGCGGAATGCCGGGATGCTTTGCCGGTCAACGAAACACAAGCCCTGTTTGGCATTGTGCAGGGAGGTATGTACCCGGAATTGCGGCTGGAAAGCCTGACAGCAGTTGCAGATATTGATTTCGAAGGTATTGCTATCGGCGGTTTGTCGGTGGGCGAACCGAAAGAAGAAATGATGGCCATGCTCGATACGCTGGCTCCGCATCTGCCGGAAGACAAACCGCATTATGTCATGGGCGTGGGGACGCCTGATGATCTGATCGAGGGCATTGATCGCGGCATTGATATGTTCGATTGTGTGATGCCCAGCCGCAATGCGCGCAACGGCACACTGTTCACCGATGACGGTAAAATGAACATCAAAAACCTTAAACATTTCGACGATGAACAGCCTGTTATGGAGAGCTGCAGCTGTTATACATGCCGTCATTTCTCCCGTGCTTATCTGCGACACCTGTACATGGCCAAAGAAATCTTAAGCTCAAGGTTGAATACCTTGCATAACCTGCACTACTATTGCGATCTCATGCTTCGAGCCAGAAATGCGCTTGAGCAGGGAAACTGGCCCGAATTTCGAGATCAGTTTTTACAACGCTACCGTGGACGTGCATAATCGCCGGCCCTTGGAAATTTATATATAACAAGATTCCAAATCGGGACATCAATCAGGAGCTCTATCCATCATGAAAACACGTTATTCTTCTATCATCGCATCTGTTGCGGCTGCGATGGCTATTATTACACCGGTTTATGCCGAAGCGGCACCCGCAGCTGATGGTGGCGGCGGCTTTGCTTCACTGATTCCACTGGTATTGATCATGGTGATTTTCTATTTCCTGCTCATTCGCCCACAACAGAAAAAACTCAAGGAACATCGCAATCTGATCGGTCAGTTGAAAAAAGGTGATACGATCATTACCGGTGGCGGTTTGTACGGCAAGGTGACTGACGTCAAGGATGATACATTGAAAGTAGATATTGCCGATGGCGTTCGCGTCAAGGTAAAACGTGATACCATTGTCGGACTGGCAGACTGAAGTCTGCCTGTCAGATACGCCATAAAAATCACACCATAACAAATACGTTTAAGGATTCACGCAATGCATAGCTTTCCACGCTGGAAAATCTGGTTAATTTTGTCGGTACTGGCCATCTCACTGATGGCCTCGCTGCCCAATGTCACATCCGTTCCCTCATGGTGGCCTGCTTCGTTGAGCAAGCCAATGAGCCTTGGGCTGGATCTGAAAGGCGGCATCCATCTGGTGCTCGATGTCGATGTCGATAAAGCTGTATCACACAGTGTTGAAGAAGATATCGATTCGGCCCGGCAGGTGCTGCGCAAAGCAAAAATCCGTTACCGCAAGCTGGCTACAGATGGTAATTCCCTTGTTATTACCATCAAAAATGCATCGGATATCGATGCAGCTGAGTCATTATTGAAGGAAACATTCGGCAACTACACCATGACTTCGGCGGTTGATAATACGTTCAGACTGGCCCTGAAAGAAAGCATTGCTGAAGAAACACGCAAATTTGCCGTTGACCAGGCCATCGAAGTCATTCGTGGCCGTATTGATGCATTGGGCACCACGGAGCCGGTCATCATCAAGCAGGGCAAACATCGCATTCTGGTGCAAATCCCGGGTTATGAAGATACCGCCCATGCCAAACAGTTAATTGGCCGCACTGCCCAGCTCGAATTCAAGCTGGTCGATGAAAAAGGCGATCTCGACAAAGCCATGTCGGGCAGCCTTCCCCCCGGTGATATTATCATGTACGGCCCGGAACAGATGCGTAATGGTCAGAGCTATCGTCAACCCTATCTGCTGAAAAAACGCACCTTGCTCTCCGGCACCGAGATTGCCGATGCACGCGTTTCCATTGATTCACGTTTCAACGAAGATGCCGTCACGCTGAAATTCAACAGCAAGGGAGCACGAAAATTTGACAAGCTGACCGCAGCACATGTTGGCGAACGCTTTGCAATTATTCTGGAAGGCGTGGTCAATTCAGCGCCGGTGATTCGCGAACGCATTGCCGGCGGTTCCGCCCAGATTACCGGCAGTTTCTCGCCGGCTGAAGCGCACGACCTGGCCATCATTCTGCGCGCCGGTGCCCTGCCTGCTCCTGTCAAGGTGGTAGAAGAACGCTCTATCGGTCCCAGCCTTGGTCAGGATTCGATTGATCAGGGTATGAATTCGATCATCGTCGGTTGTATTCTGGTGCTGATTTTCATGGCCGTGTATTACCGCATGTTCGGCATGGTAGCCAATGTCGCACTGATTTTTAACATGCTGCTGATTCTGGCTGCGATGAGTATTATCGGTGGCACGCTCACCCTGCCGGGCATTGCCGGCATCGTGCTGACCATTGGTATGGCCGTGGATGCGAATGTGCTGATTTTCGAGCGTATTCGTGAAGAATTACACTTGGGTAAAACACCGCTGGCCGCTATTGACGGTGGTTACGACAAAGCCTTCTCAACCATTGTCGATGCCAACATCACCACACTGATTGCTGCCATCGTGCTGTTCCAGTTCGGTTCCGGGCCGGTGAAGGGCTTCGCCATTACCCTCTCCGTCGGTATTCTGGCCTCGATGTTTACTGCCATCACCGTCACCCGCGCTATTATTGCCACATCAACGGCCAGGCGCGGTCGCATTGAAAAACTAAGTATCTAATACAGAAAGCAACAAGGAACTGATATGCAACTGATTCGCCCCGACATTAACATCGATTTTATCGGCAAACGTAAAATCGCCCTGATGATTTCCGCCCTGATGATCGTCGTCTCATTGGGAACGCTGGCAGTCAAAGGCCTGAATTTCGGCATCGACTTCACAGGTGGTACACTGGTCGAAGTGAAATTCGACAAAGCGCCCGGTATTGCTGATGTACGCAGCGCCATTTCACCCAGGGGCTTTGGCAATGCAGTGATTCAGGAATTCGGTTCACCTGAAGAAATTCTGATTCGCGTGCAAAACAAAGAGGGGGAAAAATCATCCACCATCAGTACCGCGATTCTGGACGGTTTAGCTGAAAAATTCACCGCCGATGCCATTGAGATGCGTCGTGTGGAATATGTCGGGCCACAAGTCGGTGAAGAGCTCACCCAGGCCGGCATCATGGCTGTATTGATCGCCATGCTGGCCATTCTTGTTTATGTCACGTTCAGGTTTGAGTTTCGTTTTGCTCTCGGTGCCGATGCAGCTCTGCTGCACGATATAACCATTGTTCTGGGTCTGTTTGCCATTACCGGAAAGGAATTCAACCTGCCCGTAATCGCTGCCCTTCTGACCGTGATCGGCTATTCTCTGAACGATACGATTGTGGTGTTTGACCGCATTCGGGAAAACTTCGCAGCCAACAAAAAACGTAAACATCCGGGCAATGAAATCGACATTGTCAACGGCTCTATCAATCAGACGCTGGCGCGAACCCTGATGACCTCGTTCACCACCTTGCTGGTAGTATTTGCGCTGTTCGTACTCGGTGGCGAAGTGATTCACGATTTCGCTTTCGCTCTGATTTCCGGTATTCTGGTGGGCACTTATTCTTCCATCTATATCGCCAGTCCGGTCATGCTGTCACTGGCAGGCCGATTCAAAGCAGATGAAGATGAAATCAAAGCCATGGAAGCACGGCCCTGATCCCCTGTTTGGCTGATTACTCATGAAAGGAGATATCAGCCCGCGACTGGCTGCAGGAACGCTGATGTTTACCGGTTATGATGATGATTATCTCCAGGTAAATCAGAACCGATATACATCCGGTATTTCGATCCATCAGGGTGTGATTTCTGATGGCTGGGGACCGGAACGGTTGAGAGATTTAAGCATAAAGCATCTGTCTGCGTTAACAGAACCCGCACCAGAAGTGCTCATTCTGGGAACCGGACGCCTGACAACATTTCCCGATTCAGAGATTCTGGATTATATGGCCGAACATCATATCGGTCTGGAATGCATGGATAGTCGCTCGGCTGCGCGCACATACAATATTCTGGTTGGCGAAGGACGCACCGTATCCGCAGCCATACTGCTGCCCGGAGCACGCAAATGACCGCCCGATTTGAATTATCGATTACCACCCACTTTTCCGCCGCCCACAGCCTGCGCGGTTATCCGGGTGACTGTGCACGCCTGCATGGCCATAACTGGCATGTCGTCCTGTATGTTGAATGTGAAGCATTGGATGAGCTTGGCCTCGGTATTGATTACAAAGTGATGAAAAGCGAACTCAAGGCCGCTCTAGAGCCGTGGGATCACTACAATCTAAACGATGTTCCGCCATTCGATGTGATCAATCCGTCCAGCGAAAATGTTGCACGCGAGCTCTACAAGACAATGAGCAAACGACTGGACAACGAACGCCTGCGCGTTTCCCGCATCGAGATCTCTGAAACCTGCACGGCCAAAGTCACCTACTGGCCTTAGGGAAGCGCTGATTAAATCAGTGCTTCCGTGCAGCCCACGGACGGGCTTACAAATCAAACACGCAAGTGCTTGATTTGTAAGCAAATACAAAATCGCATTTTTGCATTTGCGAACTGATTACAGGCAGAATGCCTTCAATCAGCATCTCCTTAGGTACCTTAAAACCTTCTGAAACCCGGTTAACCCATCGAATCAAAGCACAGCCTTCAGATAAAATCCGGTGTGTGAT
>JAUZQH010000019.1 GCA_030951065.1 Mariprofundus sp.
CCAGAACTATTTCATGTCGTACAAAAGCAAAGTCAAAAGTATTCACTGCTGGTTACGCGAAGCCCTACAGAGGAAAGGCAAACCCTTGAAATGATTTTTACAAACCTTGTTCAGCATCTCCAGCATAAATATACAGTTGACCAACTGAGCAAGGCTATCCTCATGTATTCGATGGCTCAAATAAAATGCGGCCCTCACCGGGCCGCATGGTTATTCAGAGATGACAGGATAGTCCTGTTTAATCGTCTCCAAGCATGCCGAACATCGCCAACACATGCTGGAAAAGCAGGAAGACATCCAGATATAGCGTAAGCGCAGCCGAGATATATTCATCATTCGGGTAATCACGCAGGATATTGGATGTATCATACAGGATGAAAGCCGAAAACAGCAGCACACCCACACCAGACAGCGTTAGCGCCAGCATTGGTGATTCAAAGAAGAAGTAATTGGATAGCCCCAATACGATCATCGCGATAAGGCCAGTCCACACAAAGCCTTTTAAAAAGGAAAAATCGCGGCGTGAAATAAATGTGTATGCAGTGAGTGAAACAAATGCCACAGCCGTTGTCATAAACGCCTGTGTGACCAGCGTACCGGACTTGGCCGCGACCATTCCGACCAGTGGTGCAATTGCCATGCCGGTTAAAGCACCGAATGCAAGCAGAGCAACAAAATTAATACCCGGTTTATGGCGCACAGCCTGCACCAGGAAAATACCACCGATCATCATGAACAGAACCATGAACGGGTGTTCTTGCGGAAATGCAAGACCCATCGACATGAAGGCTCCGACACTGCCGGCGGCAATACAGAGTGCGAGCATGCCGTAGGTTTTACCCAGAAAGCTGATGCGGTCATCGGCCAGCTGAGTCGTCATTGTTGTTGAATTCATATATGTAACCTCCAGATTATGCATCGTAATGTAGGTGAGTGAGCCATCAGGTCAAGTGACCTTGCCCTCATTTATGGTACGTGTTTGTCATGCGTAATGACTTCAATATCGATAATTTCCGAGCGCTTCCGATTAGAATAGGCGTGATGCGGCTTATTGATTTGCTGGAAGGGGAGCAGTCTGTTGATGATCAAACGCCGGAAGGGCGGAAACAGCAGCAGAAAACCGACGCTGTCAGTGATAAATCCCGGCGTAAACAGCAGTACGCCGGCAAATGCAATCATCAATCCGTGCAGGCCATGATCAACAGGCGCTTCGCCACGTGCCATGCGTTTCTGTGCATCGATCAGCGTACTCATGCCTTGCCAGCGAATCAACAATCCGCCCAGAGCAGCCGTAAACAGGCATAAGGCAATGGTGGAAAGGCCACCAATACCGCTGCCGACTTCGATCAACAGCCATAATTCCAACAGCGGAACAGAGATAAATAGTAGAAACAAGATTCTTAACATAGGCGATGTATAGGGTGAAAGATCGAAAAATACAAGGGTTTCAGGACAAAGCTGCATAAATCGCGGCTTTTGTCCTAACACATGAATATGTAATTCGACCTTTATGTGGGAATCTCTGATAGTGGAAACAACTGATAGCGTCCAATAATAGAACGCAGCTAAAGAAGCGCTGATGTGTCAGTGCTTCCGTACAGCCTGCGGACGGGCTGCCAAATAAAACACGCAAGTGCTTGGTTTTGTATTTGCTGACTGATTACAGGCAGGATGCCTGTAATCACATCTCCCTAACAAGCAATAAGAAAGGGGGTGTGTATCAGGGCTTCCCAGAGGTTATGCGTTATTATCCATTCCCTGCGCGGCCTCAAACAGAGGGAAGTCTTCAACAACCTGATGGCCGTTTTTCCTGGCTTCAATGTTGGCAGCAATGATCTGTTCCATCGGCAATTCAGTATAAGGCACACACTGTTTCCTGTGTCGACACTGGCATGCGACACATGCCACCAGATCATTCCTGAATCCGCGGGTTTTCCCGTTTTTGATACACCAGATAAGACGCATCGAGACAGATTAACGATTACGACGCCCAGACACCAGCCAAAAAGTTTCGACTTAATGGCATATACCTCTTTGTCTAAGCGCTTTATATATTGGCGTACAACTATTTATACAGTCTACGCATAACTGTATAAGACAGTTGTTCTGGAGCCAGTATGCGTAGAATACATACGCTTGCCTGCATAAATATGCAACGGCTTTCCATACTCGTGGCGTGTCATTATAAGACAGTATAATTACACAGTCTTTACATCGTAGGCGGTATGCGTAGACTGTCTATCTATAAAGTACCCGGGAGACACATGGAGGTGGGTTATTATGGACTTGTTAACAAGCAAAGAGGTTATGGAACAGGCAGGTATTTCCAGAGCGACACTTAATAATTATATTAATCTGGGTATCCTGCCAAAGCCTACGGTAAAGAAACCCGAGCCAGGAAATGCACGAGCTCCGAGGATTGGTAGTTTCCCTTTCTCTGTCCTGGACACACTTAAGCGGGTCAATGAGCTGAAGGAGCAGGGCCTGAGCATGGCTCAAATTTCTGAAAATCTGAAAAGGGTTAATGGTTTTGTCGCTGCAGAGGGCATTGATAAATCTTCCAGTCCGAAAAGTCTGGACAGTATGTTTTTAAACAGCCCCAAGTTGACTATCGACCGCATTGATTACCCTGCCTATCTGATTAACGATAAATTCCAGCTGGAATGGTGCAATGATGAAGCGATTGAGTGTTTGTTCGGCACTTCATGGCAACTGTCCAACCGCATCAATGAACGTAACATTTTCCAATTATTATTCGATAGTAAAAAGGCCAGAAATGCCGAAGGGTTTGAAGATGTTTTAAAATTTCATCTTAGCCTTGCGAAAGGAAA
This sequence comes from Mariprofundus sp., assembly GCA_030951065.1. GTDB lineage: Bacteria > Pseudomonadota > Zetaproteobacteria > Mariprofundales > Mariprofundaceae > Mariprofundus. Next base: position 2,832 of record JAUZQH010000019.1, read on the forward strand.
ACTATCGAAATCAACGCTTCTGATGAGCGATCTCAAGATAGATCATGATGGTCTGGCTCAGCTGTTACGTTTGCATGATGAAGTTGAGGCTGTAAACATCAAACCCATCGTTTATGCAGATACGAATTTTTCTTCACAGTCAAAACAGGATAGTACAACTCAAATCTATGCAAGCTTCTTTCGTGAAGGTATGTTTATCACGTATCTGCCAACAAGCGACAATAAAGAGTCATTATTTGAATTTCTTGCCCACCGTGATCATCTGATTGGAAACCTGTTGCGCAAACGGCGGCCGTATCTTACCAATATGGCTGTTCTTCTTGCCGACCTTCAGGATTCCTGCAAAATATGTGCGGAGCTTCCCCCGGAAGAATATTTTGAACTTATCAATGCGATCTGGGCTGCAATGGAGCCCATTATCCGTAAATATAATGCCGTCAGCGGCAAACACGTTGGTGATGGCGCGGTCTACTATTTCTTCCCGCGCCCTGAAGAAAATCATGTGTTTAATGCGATTAAATGTGCTCAGGAAATCAAGGATATGATGCTGGTCATTTCCCAGGAATGGCGTAATAAAAAGAACTGGGATAACGATTTGCTGCTTAATATCGGTATTGATCAGGGCGAGGAATGGTTTGGTACCATTCAAACATCAACCCAGATCGAATTCACCGTGCTGGGGGATACTGTAAACCGGGCGGGCAGGTTAAGCGACTTTGCACAGCAGGGTTCGATCTGGGCTACAAAAATTGTACTGGGTAAACTGACTGCAGCGGAACGGGGCATGATTCGTTTTGGCATCAGCCGAACCAGCGAGCAGGGTCAGCAAGTGCTGATTCCGTCAAGTTACTCGCGGATCTCAAATCTTGTTGATATGGAAAGCAATCAAAAACTGCAATACATCGGAGGGTTGCCTGTTACCGAAATCTTTGATGTGATGGTTGCGGATCGGGAACGGGTTGTGCCGAGAACATAAAACCGACCATTGTGTGCTGGCGTTATACATGTCTCATCATCGTCCTATTTCAACGGGTGAAAGCGGAGCCTGTTGACGCGAAAAAACTCGAACTGTCGACGGGGTAGCTGAAATGGCGCCGCCGCCTTGATGGCACGTATCAGGGAAGCATCAAGCACATCATTGCCTGAACTCTCGAGGATTTTTATCGATGCAACATCGCCATTGCGCAACAGCGTCATTTCAACCAGCGGATCGGTGAAATTCGCTGTACTGACAGGCACTTTCCAGTGTTGCTGCACAGCAGCCTGCATCAGGCCGATATAACGCTCTTTTTCGCTCGTGGATAACTGTTTACCGACAAGGTCGGCAAGTTCGGGGCGTGATGTGCTGGCTTTTTTTGACACCTTTTTATCAGTCGATGAAGCCAGCGGAGCAAACGGATCGAAATTCTCATCGGGTTTTGCCCTGGCATGCGCTTTCTTCACAGGTTTCGCTTTGGTGACAGGCTTTTCTACTGGCGGCCTGGGTTTGCTCACGGTTTTTTTCACGGGCGGTTTTGGCTTCGGCTTGGGTTTGATGGCCGGTTTCTTCGCCGCCGGCCTGGGTTTGATCACCGGTTTTTTCGTCGACGGTTTCGCTTTGGAAGGCTGAACGATCTCGGGTTTTGGTTCTGGCTTCTCCGGTTTGGCATGTTTGACCGGCTTCGGACGGTTCCTGGCCTGTTGTTCCAGCTTGGCCAGCTCCTTGGCGGAAATCATCATCACTTCGATGCGCTTCAGCGGTTCACTCGGTCGGTGTTGCTGCTGCCAGTACATCAGCACACCGATCACGGTGAATACCATGATATGCAACAGCAGCGCTGAAATCAGGTCCAGTGATTTCAGGTCTGCGGAATGACTGTGTTTGCTATTAGCGGTGC
>JAUZQH010000190.1 GCA_030951065.1 Mariprofundus sp.
TACCAGAGAAATCGGTGATTACGGCGGCGTGGTCAATGTGATGCCGGTGTTTGCCGCCGTGATGATGTTTTTCTGCATGGCCAATGTGGCGTTGCCGGGCGCATCGGCATTTATTGGCGAAATCATGGTGTTGATCGGAACGTTTGAAGCAAATCCGGGGTATTTGGGCATGTCCACCAAGTGGGTGGCCATTGCAGCGGCAACCAGTGTGATACTGTCAGCCTGTTACACATTGTGGATGTATAAACGTGTGATTATGGGTGATCTGATCAAGGATAGTGTCAAAACCATGCAGGACATGAATATGCGTGAGTTCGGTTATTTCGTTCCGTTGATTATGCTGACGTTGTGGATTGGTTTCTATCCCCTGCCTGTGCTGGATTATCTGCATGTCTCCGTATCCCATTTGGTTGATCAGGCAACAACGAGCAAGCTGGCAGCATCTGCACTGGCACAGGCGGCACCTGCGCTTGATGCAGTACACCATTGAAGGAAGTAAATCATGGCTAATGTGACATTCCCGTTTCCGTTTCCAGATCATCTGATCGTCCTGCTGCCTGAAATGATAGTGGCTGTGCTGGCCATGGCGTTATTACTGGTAGACCTGTTTATATCCAAAGAGAACAAGGTGTGGACAGCTTATCTGGCGATTGTATCTGTCGTGATCGCAGCGTTTGCAACATTGCAGTTATCGTCTGGTGAAACCATTACCGCATTTTATGGTTTTTTCGTATTTGATCCGTTTTCCGTATATTGTAAATTATTAATCTATGTCGCTACAGCTGTTGCGATGCTGATTTCTATCGACTATATGAAAGATGAGGAAAATATCGGTGAGTACTATGTGCTGATGTTGTTTGCCATGTTGGGTATGATGTTGATGGTATCAGCAACCAATTTCATCATCATGTACCTTGGCATGGAGTTGATGGCTTTGAGTGTGTATGTGCTAGTGGCCTATCAGCGCGAAGTGCTGCGGGCCAATGAGGCAGCACTCAAGTACTTTATTCTGGGTTCACTTTCATCGGCGATGCTGCTCTATGGTATCACCTTCCTGTATGGTGTCACAGGCAGTTTTGATTTTGTTGAAGTGGGCAATGCGCTGGCAACTGCTGACAGCAATGCACGCAGTGCCGTTTTGCTTGGGCTGGTTTTTTTGCTGGCAGGACTTGGTTTTAAAATTTCACTGGCGCCATTCCATATGTGGACGCCGGATGCCTATGAAGGCGCACCTACGCCAATCACCGCATTCATGTCGGTTGCACCCAAAGTGGCCGGATTTGCTATCATCATCCGTGTGATGGTGGATGCATTGCCAGCCGTACAACTTGAATATACGGCAATTCTGACCGGCATGGCGGTATTGACCATGGCCGTAGGCAACCTTGCGGCTATCGCCCAGCGCAATATCAAACGCATGCTGGCTTATTCAACGGTTGGTCATGTCGGTTTTGTGATACTTGGTGTGATTGCAGGCAATGCCAATGGTTATGCCGGAATTCTGGTCTATCTGTCTATTTATCTGGTGATGACCATGGGAGTGTTTGCCATTATTATTATGATGCGCAGAGAAGGTATTCAGGGTGAATTGCTGGATGATTTTGCCGGTTTATCCAAAGTACGGCCCGGTTATGCGTTGGCCATGGCGATATTTTTGTTCTCACTTGGCGGCATTCCCTTTCTGGCCGGCTTCTGGGCCAAGTATGCGGTATTTATCGCTGCTGTAGAGGCAGGCCATTTGTACCTGGTCTTGTATGCGCTTTTGTTCTCGGCTGTTGGCGCCTTTTATTACATTCGCGTTGTGAAATATATTTATTTTGATGCAGAGCGTGTGGCATTTAATCTGGTTGAGAGTCGAGCCATGCAGGCAACGGTTGTGGTGATGGCGCTAGCCGTAGTGGCCCTGGGAATTTATCCGGATCCATTAATGGATTTGTGCAAGCAGGCATTGATTGGGCTGGTATAATCCTGATCCTGTTGCTGAAGGGCGTTTAGTGACAAGATTTAGACATGGGAGAAAAAAAGGCGGTTGAAAATGGACGAGCTCGCCGCTACAATGCGCCTCGCACAAGTTGAGGGGATGGGAATAAGTATGCAAGCAAGTCTCATTTCAATCGACTGAGGGATTGATGTCACTGAAAAATGATGCTGTCTTGAGAAGCATATTAAGACAGCAGCTAATGTTTGGGGCATTCGGTTTTTTTGCACTCGTATCTTTTAGTCAGATGTTGTACGGCGTGTCCTTTTTCATTGGCGTGCTGATGATGACGGTGAATGGCTGGTGGTTGGCGAAGCGGTTCGAGAAAACTACCGGGCTGAGTGTAGAGTCCAGTCAGCGCTCTCTGTATGCAGGGGCCGCAGTCCGGTTTTTAGCGTTGATAGCAGGCTTGGTGCTGGCGCATCTGATCGGTCTGCACCTGCTGCTGGTTGCGGTAGGGATGTTTGTAGCGCAAGCGGTTGTGTTTGTATCGGCGCTGTTTATGTTTGGAAAGAAAAGTGTTTAGCGTAATCAGGATTATGGAAGAGCACCAAGGAGGCGGTTTTGGCTGAGCAGAGTCACGAAGGCGGAATTGCAGGTCATCTGCATTACTGGACCCTCAAGATTGATGAGTCCAATCCGTTCATGCAGATTCATTTGGATACCATGCTTATCTCGATTATTGTGGCTGGAGGCATGTTTGTATTTGCGCTTTGGTTGAAGGCCCGGTTGGTTGACGGTGTGCCCTCAGGTGCGCAGAACTTTATGGAGTCTGTTGTCGGCTTTATCGATGATACAGTGAAAGATAATTTTCCGGTCAATAATCCTTTGATTGCACCACTCGCATTTACGATTTTTGTCTTTATCGCCCTGATCAATACCATTGATATTCTGCCGGCCTTTCTGTTGGGCAATATTGCTCACCTGTTCGGAGTCGAGCATTTCCGTCCAGTGCCTACCAATGATTTGAATCTGCCGGCTGCGATGGCGGTTTCCGTGTTTGCTTTGGTTTTGTATTACGAGTTCAAGCTCAAGCCGGTGCACTTTATGAAAGAACTGGTCATGGAGCCGTTCACCAATCTGGTTCCCGGATTTCTGAAGCCAATCGTGATGCCGATTAATCTGATACTCAAACTGGTGGAAGAAGTGGCCAAGCCATTGAGCCTTTCCTTCCGACTGTTCGGCAATATGTTTGCCGGCGAAGTGATATTCCTGCTGATTGCATTCCTGCTTCTCGGTGGTGGTGCGGTAGGAATGGCGGCCGGTTTTGTTATTGGCCTGGGGTGGACGATTTTCCATCTGTTTATCGGCCTGTTGCAGGCATTTATTTTCATGATTCTGACTGTGGTGTATTTATCCATTGCGCACCAGCCAGTTGAACACTAATTATTTATAACGAAAGGAGTATATAAATATGGACGCTACAACTATCATTACAGCTGCATCTGCTATTTCAGTCGGTGTCATTCTTGCTGCTGCAGGCCTGGGTTCTGCAATCGGCTGGGGTCTCATCTGCTCAAAAACTCTGGAAGGCATCTCCCGTCAGCCGGAAATGCGCCCACAGTTGATGTTTAATATGTTCATCTTCGCAGGTTTGATGGAATCATTTCCGTTCATCATCATGGCATTCGCTCTGTGGTTCCTGTTCGCCAACCCGTTCCTGGGCTAATTGAAAAAAGAACAACGAACTAAAGAGGAGGTCGTATGAGTATTGACCTGACATTTATCGGTCAGATTGTGGTTTTCCTGACGCTGGTGTATCTGATGCGGAAACACCTGTACGGACCGATGTCCGAGCTGATGGAAGCCCGCGCGCAATAGATTGCTGACGGGCTGGCTGCTGCAGATGCCGGCATGGAAGCAAGGGCAAAAGCCGAAGCAGAAATTGTCGAGCAAATGAAAGAGGCTCGCGCCAAAGCTGCCGATATCCTGGCTTCTGCTGAGAAGCGTGCCGCCGAGATTGGTGAAGAAGCAGTGCTGAGAGCCCGTTCGGATGCAGAAGGCATCATTGATGCCGCTCGAGAAGAAGTGAATGCCGAACTGGGGCGTGCACGTCAGACTCTGCGTGAAGAAGTGGCTGATATTGCCATGCTTGCAGCGGAGCGCGTGGTTGAAGCCGAGCTGGATGCCAAACGTCATGCCAAGCTGATTGACGGCATTGTCAGCGCCGGATTTGGTAACGCATGAGTACTTCGCAGATTTCACGGCGTTATGCAACGGCCCTGTTTGAGTTAATTAATGAAGGGTGCAAGATTCAAGATGATCTTGCCAGAGTGGCTGCGATAGCTGCCAATGACGAAGTCAATGCTGTGCTTTCATCTCCTGAGTATCCAGCCGAACTGAAGCGTAATGTTATCGTTGAAGCTGCAGGGGGCAGAGTAAGTGCTGAGGTTGATCGGCTGGTGATGCTGCTGGCTGAGCGCAACAAGGCGACTTTACTGCCTGAAATTAATTCACAGGTTGAAACGATGATTCATCAGGCTGAAAGTCAGGTGGATGCAGAAGTCACTGTTGCCACTGCAATCAATAAGGCTACACAGGATAAATTGTCCAAGGCTCTGGCAGCGGCCACAGGTAAAAAAGTGAGTCTTTCAGTGTCAGAAGATCAGTCCATCCTGGGTGGTATGGTTGTTCGCATTGGAGACCGGAAAATAGACTATTCGTTGCGTACGAAGCTGGACGGTTTGCGCCGCGCACTGGCATCGTAGACAACAGACTGATTTGATATGAAAAAAATTACGCGCCTGCATGATTTTTTCAGCCACATGGTAGATAGCATACCATGTGTGAAAAAAATCCATGCGCGTTCGAGGAAATAATATGAAGCTCGATACCGCAGAAATTAGTTCAATCATCAAAGAGCAGATCAAGGGCTTTGAAGCCAGTGCTGCCGATGCCAATGTCGGTCGCATCATCTCCGTTGGCGATGGTGTGGCGAGTGTACACGGCTTATCCGGCGCAATGTCCGGTGAAATGCTAGAGTTCAGCAATGGCATCAAGGGCATGGTGCTCAATCTCGAAGAAGACAGCGTTGGCGCTGTAATTTTCGGTGAATTTACAACATTGTCAGAGGGCGATGAAGTTAAATGCACAGGCAAGATTTTTGAGGTTCCGGTCGGTCCGGAACTGAAGGGTCGTGTGGTGAATTCACTGGGCCAGCCGATTGACGGAAAAGGTCCTATCCACACAACTGAAACTGATGCTGTTGAAAAGATTGCACCGGGCGTAATCGAACGTAAGTCTGTGGACCAGCCGTTGCAAACCGGCATCAAGTCCATTGACTCCATGGTGCCTGTTGGACGCGGCCAGCGTGAGTTGATTATTGGTGACCGTCAAACTGGCAAGACGGCTATTGCGATTGACACGATCATTAACCAGAAAGACAGCGGTGTTACCTGTATCTATGTTGCTGTTGGCCAGAAAGCTTCCACCGTGGCTACGGTTGTACGTACGCTCAAAGAGCATGGAGCCCTCGATAACACCATTATCGTGGCTGCATCTGCGTCCGAATCTGCTGCACTGCAATATATTGCACCGTATGCCGGTTGCACGATGGGCGAATATTTCCGTGATCGTGGTGAAGATGCGCTGATCGTTTATGATGATTTGACCAAACAGGCGTGGGCATATCGCCAGGTTTCCCTGATTCTCCGCCGTCCTCCGGGTCGTGAAGCTTATCCAGGTGATGTGTTCTATCTGCACTCACGTTTGCTGGAGCGTGCGTCACGAGTTGATGAGAAATATGTTGAAAAATTCACCAACGGCGAAGTGACAGGGAAAACCGGTTCACTGACTGCATTACCCATTATTGAAACTCAGGAAGGTGATGTCTCTGCATTTGTTCCAACCAATGTTATCTCTATTACGGATGGTCAGATTTTTCTGGAAACCAGTCTGTTTAATTCAGGTCAACGCCCGGCTATTAATGCCGGACTGTCGGTATCCCGAGTTGGTGGTGCCGCCCAGACCAAGGCTATGAAAAAAGTCGGCGGTGGTCTGCGTCTGGATCTGGCGCAGTATCGTGAACTGGCTGCATTTGCCCAGTTTGCTTCTGATCTTGATGCGGCAACACGTCAGCAAATTGAGCGCGGTAAACGTGGTATGGAAGTGCTCAAGCAGGATGAAAACAATCCACAGTCTGTCGCTGAAATGACAGCCATACTGTATGCATTGAACAACGGTGACCTTGATGATGTCGAGGTAAACAAGATCGTTGCATTTGAAAAAGCCTATCTGGCGAACTTGAATTCTGTACACTCCACGCTGATGGAAGGATTGAATGCAACGCCAGCACTGAATGAGCAGGTAGAAGAAGGTTTGCAGAAAGCAATGGCAGACTTTAAATCTACCGGCACATACTAAGTTAGAAGGGATTTGATATGGCTTCTGCCAAGGAAATACGCA
>JAUZQH010000191.1 GCA_030951065.1 Mariprofundus sp.
TCGACAATATAGCGAATCTCACTGATCAGCCTGTTTTTGCGCTTCTCCCGATTCGTCAGAGGCCGGTTGCGGGCCGCCTTGTGCATAATCCCGTCCTTCAGGCCAAGTTCCCTGAGCAAATCCCTGTTCGCCTGCGAGGCATTGCCCTTGTCCGAGTATACCCGCATCCCCTTGTGCCTGGGCATATCCCTCACCACATGCTCAAAATGCGACACCTCACTCCGGTTGGCCGGCGTCATATCCGTGTGGCGGCAAAAGCCATCTTCATCCACAACAGCAAACAGCTTGTAGCCAAGATGTGACTTCTTTCCCTTCTTCAGCCATGTTGCATCGGGATCAGCAGACTGCTTTACCACCGGCGATTCCGTCTCATCTTCACGCCTGTCCTCGGGTATATTCTCCACCGTCTGTTTCGGCCGGGCAGCCGATTCGATGACCGAGGCATCAACGATGGCAGCCTTCGCCGCCTTCACCATGATCTTACGCTCGGCAAGTTGCCTGTTCAGTTCCGTAAACAGGCGCTTGTCGAGTTTCTTGTTGATCAGACGACGGCGAAACCGGCAAATCGTTGTCTCATCCGGCACGTCGCCGACAATATCGAAATCAGTGAACCAGATGAAATCCATCCGAACCTTCAGGGCCTGCTCCATCTCCGGGTCACTCAGGCTGTGCCATCCCTGCAGGATCATCGCTCTGAACATCTTCAACGGATCATAAGGCACCACGCCGCCAACAGGATTACCTCGTCCATACACGTCCTGCAGAATCACTGAAAACTGCTGCCAGTCCAGCAGGTGATAGATCTTTACCAGATGATGATCCTTGCCCAGACGAGATTCGATTGTATGCGCTGATAATGCAAACATATAAACCCTCCAAAAACACAATAAATAATAACAAAATCAAATGGTTATGGAAGTGTTTACTTCGTCATACGGTGCAGAGGTCTCATAGAGCAAAAAAGCAGCGTCATGATTCATAGTGTTTTTATTTTAATTTATTGCTGCTAAAACGACCAAACAGGCACGGTAATACAAACAGCGTGAGCAGCGTGGAAGATACAAGACCGCCAACCACCACGGTTGCCAACGGTTTTTGAATTTCCGAACCAATTCCGGTGGCCAGAAGCAGCGGGACCAGACCCAGGCCTGCAATCATGGCCGTCATCAACACCGGTCTTAAACGGCTCTCAGCACCATTGCAGATGGCTTCATTGATATCATTGCAATCATCCCAGTGCCGATTAATGGCATCAACCAGCACCACACCGTTCAGCACAGCCACCCCGAACAGGGCAATGAAACCGATACTCGATGGCACGGACAAATACTGACCCGATGCCCATAACGCCAGAATTCCGCCGATCAATGCCATCGGTACATTCAGCATAATCAGTGTGGCCTGACCCACGGAATGGAACATGAAATAGAGCAGCAGAAATATCATTAATAATGACAATGGTACCACGATCATCAGCTTGGCCTGAGCCCGTTGCTGATTCTCGAACTGGCCACCGAACACCACGGCATAACCCGGCGGAAGCTCAATCTCGTTCTGGATACGCTGATCCAGCTCGGCCACCAGTGAGCCCATATCCCGGTCCTCCACATTGCTCTGAATCACCACACGGCGCTGAACATCGTCACGCCTGATCATCGGCGGCCCCTGTTCCACACCAATGGACGCGACATCCTCCAGACGCACCCAACCCCCGTCAGGTGCCTGCAGAATCAGGTTGCCAATGGCTTTCGGGCTATCACGAAAATCCCTGGCCAAACGCACATAGATATTATAACGCTCGTTGCCGGAAATCACCTGCCCTGCGGTGGCCCCACCAATCGCATCAGCCACCAGGTTCATTACGTCATCCACCGGAATGCCGTAACGATCCAGCTTGCTGCGATCAGGACGAATCACCAGTTGAGCTTCTCCCTCAATCTGCTCCATCGCCACATCGCGCGTACCTTCAACCTGTTTGGTCAGTGTTTCGATCTTCTTGCCCATTTCGGCCAGTACTTTCAGATCCGGTCCAAACAGCTTGATTGCCAGAGCCGCCTTGACACCGGATATCAACTCATCAACACGCATGGCGATCGGCTGGGTAAATGCGATCAACAAACCCGGCACCACTTCCATTTTTTCGCGCATCAGCTTCTGCAAAGCTTGCCTGTCGCTGGCGCTTGTCCATTCCGCGACCGGTTTCAAGCCAACAAACAGCTCGACATTTGACACAGGTTCCGGATCGCCGCCGATTTCCGCACGCCCTATTCGGGCTGATACATAGGTCACCTCCGGAAACGCATCAATCAGTACTTTCTCCAGCTTTCCGCCCATCTCTTTTGCATAGGATAACGAAGAAGAAGGTGCCAGCGTAACGCGAATCGCCAGCGTTCCTTCCTCCAGTTCAGGTACAAACTCCGTACCCAGAAAAGGGACAATGGCAATGGTTAATACAAAGGCCACGGCTGCACCACCCACCACGCGCTTACGCGCTTTCAAGGCAGCACGGAGCATACGATGATAAGCTCGGGCTACAGGCGCCAGCACAGGGCTCTCTTTGTGAACCACGCCTTTGGTAAAGGCATAGGTCGCCAATACAGGCATCACAAATATCGCCACCAGCAATGATGCAAACATGGCAAAGCAGATCGACAATGCCATCGGCGTAAACATCTTGCCTTCCACACCTTCCAGCGAGAACAAAGGCGTAAACACCAGCAGGATAATGAGAACGGCAAACAGCACCGGTCGCACCACTTCCTTGGAGGCTTCGGTAATACGCAGCGGGATTCCTGCACGGTTTTCACGACCATGATTCCCTTTGGGCATTTTCTCCAGATGCTTGAATATATTTTCTACCATCACCACGGAACCATCCACCATCATACCGATGGCAATAGCCAGTCCACCGAGACTCATCAGATTGGCTGAAATACCATAATGCTGCATCACCGCCAAAGCGGAGAATACTGAAACAGGTACGGATAACAGCACCAGCGTCGCTGCCCGCACATTCATCAAAAACAGGAATAAAATGATGATAATCAGTACAAATGCTTCGATCAGCGCTTTTTCTACTGTCCACACCGCTTTGTTGATCAAGTCGGATTGGTCATAAAACGGTTGAATCGTGACACCCTCAGGCATGGACTTCTGTACAATCTCCAGGCGGGACTTCACATCGTCAATGGTGTTTTTTGTATTGGCCCCAAAACGTTTCAGAACAATACCAACCACCACTTCATCAAGGTCCTGAACCTGGCCGGAAGCGGTACGTTCCATCATCGTCACTGCGCCCTGACGAATTTCACCGCCAAAAGCCACGCTCGCCACATCCCGCACCCGAACTGAAGTACCATCAATGGTTTTAACCGGAATAGCCGCAATAGCTGCAAGCCCGTCTTTGCCGCTGGGCACCCAACCCACGCCACGAATGACCAGCTGCTCATCGCCCTGCGGCAGATACCAGCCACCGGCATTACGATTGTTGGCTTCAATGGCGCGAACGACATCACCCACATGCAGGTTATAGGAAAGCATGCGCTCCGCATTCAGTTGCACCTGATATTGGCGCACCTCACCGCCGTAGGAGAGAATATCCGTCACACCGCCAACCGGCATCAGCATCAGTTTGACGACCCAATCGTTCAATGCCCTGAGGGTCATTGCATCAAAACCGGCAGCTGGATCGGACTTGATAATATATTGAAACACCTGGCCAAGACCTGATGTGTTCGGCCCGATCTTCGGTATGCCTGCCCAGGCAGGAACCGTTTGGCGAGCATCCTGAAGCTTCTGGAACACCAGCTGTCTGGCAAAATAGATATCCGTTCCTTCCTTGAATACCACAGTGATCACAGACAATCCCGTTTTGGAAATCGAACGTACTTCCTCGACATCAGGCAAGGAATACATCACCGCTTCAATCGGATAGGTGATGAGCTGCTCCACTTCTTCCGATGCCAGTCCCTGCGCCTCGGTATTAATCTGCACCTGCACATTGGTAACATCGGGAAAAGCATCCAGATTCAACTTCGGCACGACAAACACCGCATAAGCCATGGAACCGATCAACAGCATAAGGATCAGTAAGCGGTTATTAACCGCCGCATCAATCATTTTTGTAAGCATGATCGATACCTCTAATGGTTATGTACTTCAAAACCGGCCTTGGCCAGCTCTGAAGCGAGCACAAATGCGCCCTTCACAACAACAGTTTCACCCGCTTTGACACCGGTGAGGATCGGTAACAGCCCCATATTCACCTTGCCGACAGTCACTTCGCGACGTTCAAAATGGCCCGGTTCTTCCTCAACAAACACAATCAATTCACTTCCCTGACGCTGAATGGCCTGCTCGGGCAGCAGCAGTGTTTTTTTACCGGAACCTGTTGCAATCTCTGCACTTACAAACATGCCGGGATGCAGCAGATCATCGCTGTTCTGAATTTCCAGACGTACGCCGGCAGTGCGGGTGACGGCATCAAGCTGGTGATGAATATTGATGACAGTGCCCGGATAATGCCCCTTGCTTCCTTTGGGCGTAACCGATGCAATTTGACCAATACGAATATCTGACAGTAATAATTCCGGAATTTTGGCCTCAACCCATACATGCGATTCGTCCACCACCTGCATTAATCGACTGCCCGCCGCCAGATGCTGACCAATGCGAAAATCATCGGCCACAACAGTGCCGGCATGAGGTGCTCGCAGTGTCAACAGGCCGTAAACATCCTGCTTTAACAATGTGGCAATATCACCTTGATTCAAACCGTAGGAATAGAGCGTTGCTTTGGCTGCAGCCAGATTGGCATGCATGGCCTGATACGTACTGTCAGCCTGTTGCAAACGTGCCTGGGAGATTATTTTTTGTTTTGCCAGTTTTTTCAGACGCGCCAATTCCTGCCTGCTTCTGTTGTGTTCAGCCCGGGCCTTGAGATAACCGGCCTGCGCCTGTGCAAGCGACGTACTGTTCAGGGTGACCAGTTTCTGTCCTTTTTTGACCTGATCACCCAGGCGCACATGCCGGGCATAAACCATGGCGTCGACCAGTGTGGTAATGTCCGCCAGTGCATAGGCATTAAACGCCACCGTTCCGGGAGCAGTAATCGCTTGCATTGCCGGGCGCAGCTGCAATATTTCAGTCATAATGCCAGCCTGCTTTATTTGTGCAGGCGTCAGTTTGACGACGCCACCTTCTTCATGTCCGCCGTCTTTATGGCCGCTTTCTTTATGATCGTTGTGGCCCCCGGCTTCATCATGACCATGCTCTCCCGCGATGGCCGGAGCACTGATCAAACATGTGAATATTGTTAAGCATAAAACAACTGTCTTCATGATTGGATTCCTTTAAGGATATATTCGGGATGGCCGAGCACCCGGGCCAGTCGGATTCGGGCCAACCAGGCCTGTTTGATGATTTCAAGCGCCGTCATGCGCGCATCAAGTCCCTGCCTGATATGCACAACCAGTTCTTCCAGGTCCAGTTCGCCTGCATCATAGGCCTTTTGGGCCAGTTTGATGGTGTCTTCGGCACTCTGCTGCATATTTGAGCGGATAATGCCGGACAGAGCCCGCATGGCATTGGCGTGGTTGGCAATGGCGCTTTCTACCGCATAACGCAATTGCTGCGTTGACCATTCCAGTCCCGTATTCACCCGTTCTTTTTGAGCCAGTGCGGCGCGATAGGCTCCCTGATGACTATTCAACACAGGAAATGGAATTGTGATACCGAACTTGATCAGGTTTTCACCGGCTTCGCGACCGGTCATCGCACTCAGTGAGATATCGGGAATGCGCGACACGCTGGCCAGATCGGCCTGAGCCGTCGATTGAGTCAGTTTTGAACGCAGGGCTGAAAGGTCGGGTCGTGATTCCAGTGCAACCTTGTATGCATCGGTTGGCGGTTGCCAGTTTGTCAGCAGTTCGGGCAGTTTCAGGCCGGAAGACTTTCCCTGCCCCTGAGTTTGCATTGGACCATTGCGCCCCAGGGCAATCAGATAAGCTTGTCTGCTTTGTGTTAAAAACTGCCTGGCAACTGTTGTTGCATTCAGTGCGGAAGAATAAGCTGATTGGGCAAGATTGGCATCGAGCTGACTGGATTGCCCCAGTTTTAACTGCAAGGCCACGGCATGGCTGACTTTTTTCAACATGTCACTTTGTTGCTTACGCAAATCAAATGCCTGTTCGGCCAATGCGAGTGTCACATAAGCTCGGGCGGCTTCAATCATCAATTGCTGGCGAGTATTTTCCCGAGCCTTACTCACAGCATCCAGAGCGGCCTGAGCCGATTGTTCCCTTAGCCCCCGTTTGCCGCCAATTTCGATATCCTGAGACAGGGTGATATAATAATCATTGGCTGTTCCTCCACCGTTCAGGCGGCGGCGTTGCGGCTCCAGAGAAAGTTCCGGATTGTAGGCATAAGCGCCCTGCTCCGTCAGGTTTCCTCTGGCTACTGCAATAGATTGATCAGCCATTTGCAGCATCGGGTGCTTCCCGGCTGCCGTATCCATCGCTTCCTGCAGCGAATCAGCATGGGCGTAGATCGGGTGAATGCATAACAGCATTCCGGTCATCATAAATCGTGTGCGCACAGTTTTCCCCCCTGTGAATAGAATAAGTAACAAACGGGGAAGCTGATTTTTCAGAACCGAATCGTTCAGTGGCAGTTTGAGGGCATCAGTGAGATCATCAGAAGATCAGACTGGCTCTTCAGCCATTAAAATCAGCTGTGCAAAAGTTTGGGGGGTTGTTCGATTAAGTGGGAAATCTCAGGAAGGTTCAATGAGGCTAAAAGATTGACCTGTCCAGTATGGGCATCGGGTTGGCTTTGATCATTGCCCGTTTGCCCCAGAAAAACATGTGCAGCATGTGCAGCACATGTTTGGTCGATCGTATCAACCGAGCCGTTACCATGTTCCGTGTCGGCTTGGGAAGAGGCGATTTGTGATGACGTAATATGATCCGGAGTATCCGATGCATGACATACATCAATGCCCGCTCCGCAGACAAACATGCCTATTTGCAGAGAAAAAACGGCAATCCAAGCCAGAGAACGCATGATCTGAATGCTAGGTATCGAACTTTGTGATAGCAAGCGATTTGGTAATAAAGTGAAATATCGACGCCGGAACACAGATGCCAGATACTCTGTTCACGAGCCTAGGGCCTGTTCACACTAATTTGGTTGTTGTCGCTGCTGCCCCAAATGAGGCCAATCAAGGCGCGAGTGATGAAGTTTGGTGATTCCAAACGAATTACGAGTAACGCTGAGTGGCCTCATTTGGAGCGCAGCCCAAAGGGATTGGCCATTTTTCCATCCTGCTGCGTTATCGCAAGCTCATGTGCAATAAGCACATATTGCTTGCAAAGCCTTGCAGGAACACAAAAATGGCCGAATCGACGCCATCGAAATTAGTGTGAACAGGCCCTAAATCCGAAGCATTTCAACATATGTATC
>JAUZQH010000192.1 GCA_030951065.1 Mariprofundus sp.
AATCCATATGAAGTAAGCATCTTTCACAGAAAAAGAAAGTTTTATAGTTTAATGTCACACCATGCTTGTAATTTAAAGCTTTAATGAATCTAAGGTGCAGCAGCAGTCTGAATGATCGCTTTTGGCCTAGGCTGTGTGAAAACTAATTTTCATTTTTAAAAGTGGTGCGTAGGCTCTAAATATGTCCTATTAACCCCTGCTGAGAGGCTCTTTGCCGTCTCAATATTAAAGATGAGTAATATAAGGTTGGGGATAAATTTCCGAAAACTTAACATCTTTTGCGTTTTCACACAGCCTAGACCGGAAAAAGTTCGTCAGAAATTGACTTGAATCACCTCATCTTCACGGCGATTATTTTGACTGAATTACAATTACGGTGACGGTTTACTAAATACACTTAATTCAAGCGGCAAGCGCATGAATTTCACTCAGCAGTTTCGTTTCATGGGCGCGGACGTGAAATAAATCATAGGCGGTCTGAAGTCTCAGCCACTGTTCTGCCTTTGGCTTTCCGAAGGTGAGTTCCAATCGCATTGCCATTTCAGCGGTTATCGTGCCGCGTTCGTTTACAATTTTGGAAAGCGTTTTGCGGCTAATCCCTAATGATTTGGCTGCTGATGTGATACTAACCCCCAGTGGCTTGAGTACATCTTCACGCAAAATTTCGCCGGGGTGCGCCGGATTATGCATTGCCATTGTTTGCCTCCTTAATGGTAATCTTCATAATTTACCAGTTCGATATTTGATCCAATGAATCGGAAGGTAATCCGCCAGTTGGCTTGAACCGTTATCGACCAGATGCCTTTACGGCTCCCGCCCAACTCATGCAGGCGATAGCCTGGAAAGTCCATATCATCGGGGGACTCTGCCACATCAAGGTTGGATAGAATCCGATTCAGCTTGGCGGCATGTCTGGGTTGAATGCCTGCCTTACTACCTGATTCATAAAATCGTTTCAGTCCTTTGTGCGTAAAACTGATAATCATGCCGGATTGTAACCTTTTAGGTTACATTTGGCAAGCAGCCTTGCGTTTTGCCTTGCGGATGGTGCATTCATAATGATCAGCCTCGTTTCTGTCTGTGCAATGGCACAATATCAGCGCCTTGTCGTAAGCCATCCAGATAGTCAGCTCAGTGCTGTATCATTTGTGTTCGGTCGTAAAAACGTCACAAGCAGCTACTTGTCGAAGCGCCCCGAAACTCTGGCATCGGTTATGGCCCGCATGAAATAGAACATAATAATTTACACATGTTCGTTATTACATACAATGCGGCCCCTATGAATACGATTGCCAAAAAAATCCGTTTTCTCAGAGAGCAGCAGGGATTGTCGCAGCGGGCACTGGCCGAGAGTGCCGGCATCAGTGCGGCGGCATTGTCGCAACTGGAGGCGGGGCAGAGTTCGCCGTCTGTGGCGACGCTGGAAAAGCTGGCCGATGGTCTGAATCTGACCGTGGCCTCGTTTTTTATCGATAGCGTTGATGACTCGGATGTGGAAATTTTCACACTGGATGAGCGACCGTCCGTGCTGTTGAAGGGTGGCAGTCGTTTTGTGCCGCTTACGGCGCAACATCGTCCGGCCGGTTTCGAGCCCATGCTGGTGCAGCTGGAGCCATCCGGGAAACTCGATGAAGCGCTGTATGGTATTCGCAGTGCACAGGTGTTTGTCTGGGTACGGCGCGGACGTGCGCTGCTGGAGCATGACGGGCGTGAATATGAAGTGCATGAAACGCAATCCGTCTATTACGATGCCCGCAAGCCGCATAACTGGAGCAATCCGTTTGAGGAAAGCTGTGAACTGTTGATGGTGCGTTCGCGGTGATGCCGCTTTCTTTGCAGCTGGCACTGGCGGCATGCGGTGTTTCTTTATTGGCTGCATGCAGCCCTCTGATTTTGCGTGGACACACTATGCAGCGCATAGCATTGAGTCTGTTGCTGGCCATGGCCGGGCTATTGGCGATGTCTGCCGGTTTTAGCGGTTTGATTTCAGGCGGAGGCAGCATCACCCTGCCGTTTGGCTTGCCATGGTTGCCGCTGCATGCCGAACTGGATGCACTGGGTGCATTCTTTATGCTGGTGATCGGTTCGCTGCTGTTTCCGGTTGCTGTCTATTCGCACGGTTATTTTCGCAATGAACAACGCATCACGCCGTTGCTGGTATTTATGCCGTTGTTTGCGCTCGGCATGATGGGCGTGGTGCTGGCCGGGGATGCCCTGGCCTTTATGCTGTTCTGGGAATTGATGAGCGTATCGTCCTATTTTCTGGTCACCCATGAGCACCAGCATCTGGAGAATCGCAAAGCGGGATTTATCTATCTGCTTATGGCGCATATGGCCGGACTGCTGATTCTGGGCTCGTTCGCCACCCTGTATGCGGCTGCCGGCTCATTTGAATTTGCTGTGATGCGCGAGGCAAGTATCGAACCGTTTTGGGCATCTGCGGCCTTTTTGCTGGCCGCGTTCGGGTTCGGTACCAAAGCCGGCGTCATCCCCCTGCATGGCTGGTTGCCGGATGCGCATCCGGTTGCCCCGTCCAATGTGTCGGCGCTGATGAGTGGCATCATGCTCAAAGTGGCCGTGTTCGGATTTATCCGGGTGGTGTGGGATTTGATGGGGCCGGGTGATTTTCAATGGTGGTGGTGTGCATTGATCCTGGCGGCGGGATCAAGCTCGGCGGTGGGCGGTGTATTGCTGGCGCTGCAACAGCATGATTTGAAGCGCCTGCTGGCATATCACTCGGTGGAGAATATCGGCATTATTCTGATTGGTATCGGTCTGGCGATGCTGCTGGCCCATTTCGGGCATCCGATGCTGGCGGCGCTCGGTCTGATTGCGGGACTCTATCACACCATCAACCACGCCATTTTCAAAGGGCTGCTGTTCATGGGGGCGGGAGCTGTATTGCACAGCACAGGTACGCGCGATATGGAATCCATGGGCGGATTGATTCACCGTATGCCGGTAACCGCTGTATTTTTTCTGGTGGCTGCCATTTCGATTTCCGCATTGCCGCCGTTTAACGGTTTTGTCTCCGAATGGCTGACCTTTCAAACCGCGCTGATGGCGCCGCAAATGGGCGGCGCATTGCTGATGGCCATTGTACCGTTTTCTGCCGCCATGCTGGCGCTGGCCGGTGCACTGGCGGCGGCCTGCTTTGTCAAAGTGTTCGGCGTTGTTTTCCTCGGCCATGCCCGTAGCAAGATGGCGGCACAGGCACAGGAAGTGGATGGCTGGATGCAGGCCGGTATGGCGATTCCTGCGATATTCTGCCTGTTGCTGGGGGTATTACCCGTGTTGTTTATACCGCTGATTGATGCGGTGCCGCAGATGCTGTTACATGTCTCGCTGGCTGATTCCGTGCATGCACACGGCTGGTTGTGGCTGACGCCGGTGAGTGCAAGCCAGGCTTCCTATTCATCGCCACTGGCTTTGACCGGTATGATCATCATTGGTGGTCTGGTCTTCTGGTGGTTGCATCCGAAGGGGCGGGTAATTCGACGCAGCCGTATGTGGAGTTGTGGCAATCCGCATGTCAATGCACGCATGCAATACAATGCCACCGGCTTTTCGCAGCCGCTGCGGCGTATTTTTTGGGGCGTACTGCAGCCGGACGAACATGTACATGTGGAGCGGCGGTTCCATAAATTACTGACCACTAAAGTGCGTTACACGGTGCATGTCGGCGATCTGGCGGTAAAACATCTGTATCAGCCGATTGGCCGATTGACGCTGTCCATCGCACGCTGGCTGAACACGCAGCACCAATATGGTATCCATACCAATCTGACCTGGACATTTGTCACGGTGATCCTGTTGCTGGCCCTGTTCGCATGAGTGTCATGGCATCCATATCTGTTCAGCTGTTCCAGGCCGTTCTGCTGGTGCTGATTGCGCCACTTGCGGCGGGTTTTGTGTCCACCTGCAAGGCGCGTTTACAAAACCGGCGCGGGGCAGGTGTGTTGCAGCCATGGCGTGATTTGCGCAAGCTCTTTGCCAAGGAAGTTGTGATGGCCGAACACGCTTCATGGATATTTCGTTTCGCGCCCTACATCGTGTTTACCGCCACGATGATGGCAGCCAGTGTGGTTCCGGCCCTGATGGTCGACACACCCTTGTCCCTGACTGCAGATGTGATTGCGCTGGTCGCACTATTGGCGCTGGCGCGTTTCTTCCTGGCCCTGGCCGGTATGGATATCGGTACGGCCTTTGGCGGCATGGGCGCGAGTCGGGAAATGACTTTTTCGGCGCTGGCCGAGCCGGCCATGTTGATGAGTATCTTTGTGCTTTCACTCGGCGCACACAGCACCAACCTGACCACCATGATCAACCATACCCTGAATACGCCTGTCATGATGCAGCCTTCCATTGCCTTTGCACTGGCCGCCATGGTGATGATCGCGATGGCCGAAAACGGGCGCATCCCGATCGATAATCCGAATACGCATCTGGAACTGACCATGATTCATGAGGCGATGTTGCTGGAATATTCCGGGCGCCACCTGGCTCTGATGGAATGGGCCTCGCAGATCAAGCTGATCCTGTTTGCCACCCTGCTGGTCGATCTGTTTGTACCGTGGGGGATCGCGGCCCATGCAGATCCCGGCGGTGTTGTTCTGGCATGTGTGTTCTGGTTGTTCAAGCTGGCTGTGTTATTTGTACTGCTGGCCCTGGCTGAAACGGGCATGGCAAAACTGCGTCTGTTCGAGGTGCCGGAGTATCTCAGTGCCGCCTTTGTGCTGGCTTTTCTCGGCCTGATTACGCATTACATGCTGGAGGTGGCCGTATGATCATCTCATTTGCGCAGCAATTGATTGATGGTCTGGCCGCATTGATGCTGCTGGTTTCATTTGCCCTGCTGGCACAGCATCGCATGTTATCTGTACTGCACTGGTTTGCCGCCCAGGGGGTGCTGCTGTCGATTACCGCTGCGGTCGTCGCATATTCCAGCGGGCACGATGAGCTCTATGCATCTGCTGCGATGGCGTTTTTGCTCAAGGGGATGCTGTTGCCCTGGCTGTTGTGGCGTGTCATTCGCCAGTTGCATGTGCACCGCGAAGTGGAACCCCTGATGAATAATGCCGTGACGATGATGCTGGCGCTCGCTATCACCCTGTTTGCCTTTCATGTGATTCATCCTATTGAAAATATTTCTGAATTAATGACGCGCAATACGATGTCCATTGCCACAGCCTGTGTCTTGCTGGCCATGTTGATGATGATGACAAGAAAGAAGGCCATCACCCAGGTGGTCGGTTTTCTGGCTGTTGAAAATTCCCTGTTTTTTGCCGCTATCGGTGCCACCAACGGGATGCCGTTAATTGTGGAAATCGGCATCGCTTTTGATGTATTGATCGCCGCCCTGATTTTCGGCGTATTCTTTTTTGAAATCCGCAATACATTCGATTCTCTGGAAGTTGATGCCATGCAGGCCTCGCTGGTTGATAAGGATGATGAATCGTGAATATGTTTATCGCCACGCTGCTTTCTCCGCTGGTCGGAGGTCTGTTGCTGGCATGGATCCGCAATCCGGAGCTGGCGGCGAAACTGAATATCCTGACCGGAATATTGACGTTTTCCTGCAGTATCCTGCTCTCGCTACAGGTGGTTGGCCATGATGCTGTCGATGCCATGGGCGGCTGGTTTCATCTGGATGCCTATAATGTGTTTCTGGTGGCGCTGACCGCCTTCGTCGGCATGACCACAACCGTTTTTTCCCGACCCTATATGCGGCATGAACTGGAAAACGGGCGGCTTGATACGGGGCGTATGCGCTTATATCACAGCATGTATCAGTTGTTTCAGTTCGGTATGTTGCTGGGTTTCACGACCAATAATATCGGTGTGTTGTGGGTGTCGCTGGAGCTGGCCACGCTGGCTACCGTGCTGCTGGTATCATTATATCGCACGCCCGCATCCATCGCGGCAGCCTGGAAATATTTCATCCTCTGCGGCATGGGCATTGCACTGGCCCTGTTCGGTACAGTGCTGATTTTTTTCGCTTCATCAGCGGTGATTGGTCATGGCAATGAAGCGTTAACGTGGACGGTGCTGATGCAACATGCATCTGAACTGGATGGTACGGTTATGAGCATCGCCTTCTGTTTCCTGATGGTCGGTTACGGTACCAAGGTCGGGCTGGCACCGATGCATGCATGGTTGCCCGATGCGCATGGTGAGGGGCCGACACCGGTTTCCGCTGTGCTCTCCGGCCTGCTGCTCAATCTGGCTCTGTATGCGCTGGTGCGCTGCAAGATGCTGGTGGATGGTGCGACCGAAACGGATATGGCCGGTCATATCATGATGGGTTTCGGCCTGTTCTCGCTGGCTGTGGCTGCATTATCCCTGCACAAACAGCGTGATATCAAACGCCTGTTTTCCTTTTCATCGGTGGAGCATATGGCATTGATGACCTTTTCTTTCGGTATCGGCACGCCGCTGGCCACGTTTGCCGCCCTGCTGCATATGACGGTACATTCGCTGGTCAAGTCGGCCATTTTCTTTACCGTCGGTCATGCCGCCCAGGCCATGGGTACGCAGAAAATGGCCGAAATTCGCGGTCTGATCCGCCATCACCCGGGTATCGGCTGGGGATTGCTGATTGGTGTGGCGGCCATTGCCGGGTTTCCGCCGTTCGGAGTGTTTATCAGTGAATTTCTGATCTTTTCCGCCGCACTTGAATCGTATCCGTGGACAACCGTGCCGCTATTGATCGGGCTGCTGGTCGCCATGGCCGGTCTGTTCCGTTTTGTGCAGCCGATGGTTTACGGCGAAACCGCAGTGCAGGCCAGACCGGTGCATGTGAATATGTCGCCGGTGTATGTGCATTTGACGCTGGCGCTGTTGCTGGGGCTGTCGATTCCGGCCTTCCTGGCCGACTGGTATCATCAGGCAGCTGCCTTGATTACCATGTCATACAGCGCTGCCGGAGATGTTGTATGAAGCATCCGGCCAATACATGGTTCGCCGAAAAACTGGGCGATCACGGCATTTATACCCGATATCTGGAAGACCATCATCCTGCCCATATGCCGTGTCTGGAAATCCGCATCCTGGACTGGGAGCAGGTCGCCAAAACAGCACGGCAACTGTCGATGCGGCTGGTGGCTGTGTGGGCGGCCGAGGGGGGCAGGCATGAACAGGATGCGGGCATGTATGTCTATATGTCGTTTGCCCATCCTGAACACCGGCATGTTTTGTTGCGCACCCTGCTGGGCAACAAGCGCGAAATTCCATCCATCAGCAGGCATTATATCGCGGCCTCTCGCATGGAACGCCATATGCAGGATATGTTCGGCATTGATGTGGTCGGCACGCCCGATAAGCGCCGCTGGCTCAAACATGAACACTGGCCGGAAGATACACATCCGCTATTGCGTGAATTTGCGGCCGATACGGAGATGGCGCAGACCGAGGGTGAATATGCGTTTATAAAAAGCGGTAGCGATGGTGTGTATGAAATTCCGGTCGGTCCGGTGCATGCCGGCATTATCGAGCCCGGCCATTTCCGTTTTCTGGCTGTGGGCGAGCAGATTCTGAATATGGAGCAGCGCTTCGGTTATGTGCACAAGGGCATTGAAAAAGCTATGCAGGGGCGTACGGCGATGGATGCCGTGAGGCTGGCGGCGCGTGTTTCAGGCGATTGTACGGTTGGCCATGCATGGGCTTTTGCGCAGGCCTGTGAATATGCCGCCGGCACATCTGTGCCGGGGCGCGCCAGTTATCTGCGCGGCGTGCTGTGCGAACGCGAACGCATGGCCAATCATATCGGTGATATCGGGGCGATTTGTAATGATGCGGCGTTCAGTTTTATGCTCATGCAGATGCATCGACTGCGTGAAGACATGGCGCGTTTGCATGCCGAACTGTTCGGGAATCGTCTGCTAATGGATACGGTTGTGCCCGGCGGGATTAGCATCGATGTGGATGAACAGGGGTGCCTGAAACTTATCACGCAAACCCGGGAACTGGCCGCTGAAGTTGAGCATCTGCGCGCTATTTATGCCGATAACCCGACCATTCAGCAGCGCGTCATCGGTTCCGGGGTTGTAAGCATCGACGATGCCCGCGATATCGGGCTGCTCGGGTTTACAGGCCGGGCTTCGGGCGATTATCCGGATGAACGCATTGAAGAGGCATATCCGCCTTATGATGATCTGGATGTGAGTGTACCCGAGGGCAAGCTCGGTGATGTGGCGACGCGCGTGTGGGTGCGCTTTGAGGAAATTGCCGATTCGGCACGCATGATTATCCGTTTGCTCGAAAACCTGCCCGAAGGCGCTGTACGGGTGGGCTGGAAAGCGCCCGAGCCCGGCATTTCAGGATTTTCGGCCATTGAATCATGGCGCGGTGAAATCGCCTGCTGGTTACGCTTTGGCGAGGCGGGAACCATCGACCGTTATTTCGTGCGCGATCCGTCAGTCATTAACTGGCTCGGACTGGAGCTGGCCGTACGTGAAGTGCCGGTGCCGGATTTCCCGCTCAACAACAAATCCTTCAACTGCTCCTATTCGGGCAACGACGTATGATTAGAATTCTCAAACAGCTGGCTAAAATCGGTACGATTACCGAACCCTTAGGCGAAGCGGGAAACGAGATTGAACGGCTCTGCGAACAACTCGAACCAGTCATTCGCAAGCGCTTCGCCGGTTCGCTGGCCATCCGCGCCGTCGATGCCGGTTCCTGCAACGGTTGCGAACTGGAAATCCACGCTGCCAACAACGCCTATTACGATATCGAACGTTTCGGCATCCATTTCACCGCCAGCCCCCGCTTCGCCGATATGTTATTGGTCACCGGGCCTGTTACC
>JAUZQH010000193.1 GCA_030951065.1 Mariprofundus sp.
ATCCGATTTCCGGTGTCGAAATTGCTCCGGCCGGCGCCATGGTCAATGAGGAACTGGCTGAAAAGATTGATGAGGCCGGTATTGAAGTGGTACGCATCCGTTCCGTGCTGACCTGTGAAGCGGAAGAAGGCGTCTGTGCCAACTGCTACGGTCGTGACCTGGGCCATGGTACACCGGTAGGCATTGGTGAAACAGTCGGTGTGATCGCCGCCCAGTCTATTGGCGAACCGGGCACACAGCTGACCATGCGCACATTCCATGTCGGTGGTACAGCCTCCCGGTCTGCCGAACAGGCGCATGTGGAAGCGAAATTCGGTGGCGTAGCCTCGCTGGAAGAAGCGATTACGGTAACCGACACACATGGCTCCGAGATTGTGATTAACCGTCATACCGAGGTGGTGATCAAGGATAGCAAAGGCAAGGAGATGGAACGTCACCGTATCCCGTACGGCGCGCATCTGCTGGTCAAGGATGCTGACAAAATCAAGGCTGGCGATAAACTGGCTGAATGGGATCCGTATACCATGCCGCTGATTGCTGAAACCGACGGGCGCATTCGTTTTGTCGATCTGGAAGAAGGCATCACCATGCGTGAGCAGTCTGATGAAGTAACAGGGCTCTCCAGTCGTGTGGTTACGCAGCAGGATGCTACGCGTAAGGATGCGCTGCGCCCGCAGATTCATCTGGTTGATCCGAAAGATCCGGACGGTGATCCGATTGTGCTGGCGCGTACCAATACGCCGGCGCGTTACTTTCTGTCACCGGGCGCTATTCTGAATGTGGAAAACGAAACAGAAGTAAAAGCGGGTGAAGTTCTGGCACGCATTCCACGGGAAGCAGGCAAGACCAAAGATATTACCGGTGGCCTGCCACGCGTGGTTGAGCTGTTTGAAGCACGCAAACCGAAGAACCTGGCCTTTATTGCCGGTGCCGATGGTGTGATATCCTTTGGTAAGGATATTCGCGGCAAGCGCCGTGTGTATGTGAACCCGTCTGACGGGTCCGATCAGCTGGAATACCAGATTCCAAAGGGTTCGCAGATTCTGGTTCAGGAAGGTGACCGCGTACGTCGTGGTGAGCGCCTGATGGAAGGCTCACCGGCACCGCAGGATATTCTGAAGGTGCTGGGTGTTGAGGCATTGGCCAACTACCTGACGGATGAAATTCAGGAGGTCTATCGTTTGCAGGGCGTAAAAATCAACGATAAGCATATCGAAGTGATTGCCCGTCAGATGATGCGCAAGGTCCAGATTATTGATCCGGGGCAGTCGGCATATGTGGCGGATGAACAGCCGATCCGCAAGCATGTACTGGAGGCCAACCGTAAATTGATCGCTGAAGGCAAGGCTCCGGCAACATTCGAGCCGATCCTGCTGGGTATCACGAAGTCGTCCCTGAGTACTGAATCGTTCATTTCAGCGGCATCCTTCCAGGAGACTACCCGTGTCATCACCGAGGCGGCTCTGGCCGGCAAGGTCGACTGGTTGATGGGTCTCAAAGAGAATGTGATTCTGGGACGTTTGCTGCCGGCCGGTACCGGTCTTGCGGCACGCAATGCACCGAAACCGGAAGCTGAATCCGTTGATGATTCAACCGTTGAAGCGACTCCGGACGTTGAGGTGTTGGAAGAACTGACTCAAATCATCGATGACAGTGGCGAGAGTGAAGCAACGGGTACCGAAGGCGAAGCAGCGTAATTCACCTTCATACCGGCATGATCTCAGGATCCTTGCAAAATAATGTAAACACAAAAGGCCACCTTCGGGTGGTCTTTTGTGTTTTGAAGGTTTTTATCAGCAACAGTCTGCATCAATTCTGTGTAACCATCATGCCTGAATGGTTGCACTTCTTCAGCGCGTTCTGCAGCGTCGCTTCTGATAATGCGTACCGTCAATACTGGAGGACTGGATATGAGAAAAAATACATGGTTGATATTGCTGGCTTCGCTGGCGTTTGCAGGCTGCCAGGATAACAGCACATCAGAGCAGGCGAGCCCACCTGTGGCGACCGAACATAGTGCTCAGTCAGTTGCGCCGGCACAGTCCGAGATGGCTTCATCAGAAACCCCGTCATCTGCTCCGGCGAATCCGTCCGAGGCTGCCGCTCAGCCAGCTGCGGAAAGCGATCCATTAAAAGCTGCCGTAACCGATACGGTTGCCGTCACCAAACCGGAAAAAAGCAGTATGGCGAGTACAGTCCAGCAGTCGATGGCCCAGGCCAAGGCAGATACTGCAGCAACAGTTGCCGGTCTGGCTGGAGAAAGCAAAACAGCGGCATCTGCTGCCACAGCAGGGGCAACACAACATAAGGTTGCCAAGGCTGCCGCAGTAAGTCAGGCGAAGAAAGCGAGCACACCGGTTGCTGCAAGTCCGGCTTCAGCGACGAAGGCTGCTGTATCTGACAAGCCGGCAGCTGCCGCTGTTGCGATGGCATCGCTGTCAGCTGGCGATGCTGTCAAAGGCGAGAAGTTGGCAAAAAAATGTAAGGCATGCCACAATTTTACGGCCAAAAAGAAAGTCGGACCGGGTCTGAAAGGCATATTTGGTCGCAAGGCGGGAGCCATGCCGGATATGAAATATGGCGCTGCACTGGCTGCCGGCGGTTGGGTCTGGGATGAAAAGAACCTGGCTGCGTGGGTCTGTAATTCCAAAAAGGCTGTGAAATCATTGTCCGGTGATGCTTCGGCCAAAACAAAAATGGGCCCACAGCGCATTTGTGATGCAGCCAAACAGGCGGATTTGATTGCCTATCTGAAGACCTTGTAAACCCTTTAACGGGGATTGGTATTGGAAAGGGCGCTCAGGCGCCCTTTCTGCATTGATAGCGACTTTTCCCGGGTGAGTCCGCAGGGCCCGGTTAGAACAATTGAGATTGTGCACGGTTTACATGTGCAACGTTCGGTTGCGAAGCACCCGCCAACGGGTAGCTTGCCGACCCCTTTCCATATCAATCTTAGCGGAGTAATCCCCATGGCTTCTATCCAACAGGCACTGATCAGCGTTTCAGACAAAACAGGCGTAACCGAATTTGCCAAAGCACTGGCAAAGCGCGGTGTGAAGATTCTATCCACCGGCGGTACGGCGAAATTGTTACGTGAGGCCGGCATCGCCTGCCGCGACGTATCCGATTATACCGGCTTCCCTGAAATGATGGATGGCCGCGTCAAAACACTGAACCCGAAAGTGCATGGAGGCATACTGGCCCGTCGCGATAACGACGGCGATCTGGCTTCCATGGCTGAACATGGTATCGAACAGATTGATCTGGTGTGCGTGAATCTTTATCCGGTCCGCGAGGCCGTCGCCAAGGAAGGCTGTACGATTGAGGATGCGATTGAAAATATCGATATCGGCGGTCCCTGTATGGTGCGCGCCTCGGCTAAAAACCACAAGTTTGTGACTATCGTGGTCGATCCGTCCGATTACGCCATGGTGCTGGAATCCATGGCGGCAGATAAGCTGGATGAAAACAAACGCCGGGCGCTGGCAGTGAAAGCCTTTGCCCATACCGCAGCCTACGACGGTGCGATTGCCAACCATTTTTCGGCCCTGAATGCCGACGGTTCCAAACGCGCCTTCCCGGATATTTTTACGCGCCAGTTTATCAAGACTGCCGATGAACTGCGTTACGGTGAGAATCCGC
>JAUZQH010000194.1 GCA_030951065.1 Mariprofundus sp.
GCTATGCACTCGAAGAGCATGAACGCCTGTTTAATATTCATTCCCGGCCATAGTGTTTGTTCATCATGTAGGTTTTTGTAGCTGAAATTGTGCAACCCTGTAAAAAACACAAAAATGTTGCTCAAGGTATATTGACAGGAATAGTGCGCCTCCGTACGGTTCGCGCTCCTCAATTCCCCGATAGTTCAGTTGGTAGAACGGTGGACTGTTAATCCATATGTCGCAGGTTCGAGTCCTGCTCGGGGAGCCATATCAGGGGCCGGCAAAAGCCGGCCCTTTTTTATTGTTTTTTCTGCAATTCCACCCTTCAAATCATTGCGAATTATAGCAACGACTATCAAAACCGAATCGTAGTGATCACAAAAAAAAGCCCGCCGGGCCAAAGGCCAGACGGGCTTAAACATTCAGGGTGAAAAATCAGGAAATAGCTTTCACTTTGGCATTCAGGCGGGATACCTTGCGGGATGCCTGACGGGCATGAATCTGATTCTTGCGGCCAGCTTTATCGAGCATGGAGATTGCAGTTTTCAGAGCTGTCGCAGCTGTATCTTTATCACCGGCTTCTACTGCAGCCAGTACCTTCTTGATCTCGGTACGCATTGCAGATTTCTGGGTGCGATTCTGTAAACGCTTTTTCTCGTCCTGACGAGCACGTTTCAGTGCTGATGCATGATTTGCCACGTTTGTTACTCCTTGCAGCCGTTGCTGCGCCTTATAGTGAGGCGCGGAACCATACCGTCTCACAAAACAGTGTCAACTATTCGTGCTGCCGGATGATTATATTCTGCAAGTTATCAATGCACGCAAAGTATATTTTATTTACACGAACCATCAGACAAATACATGGCCGGTTTTAATGCAGCTCCTGCCGCTCGCCTGCCAAAGGTACAGCTATCCGGCGGCGCTCGAATACTGCGGGAAATTGTGAACATCCAGAATAAAGCATCTGCACAAGCCGTTGATTCCATGCTATGCTGTGCCTCTAAATTCGGCTGTATCATCTGCCGAACGACGTCTCGGGAGGAATCATGAAAGTTTCAGATATTATGTCACGCGGCTGTCTCACCTGTAAGGCAGGTGATACTCTGCATGATGCTACACAAAAAATGGTCATGCGCCGCTGCGGGTCGCTGCCTGTGGTTGATGATGAGGATGCTACAAAACTGATTGGCATTATCACGATTCGCGACACCATGTTACCACTATACCCTAACTTCGGTGAATATATCCATGATGCCAAATCAGCTCGTGATTTTGAAGACATGGAAGAGAACTATAAACGTGTGATGTGCATGAAGGTCAGGGAAGTGATGACGCCGAATCCGATGGTCGTCTATTCTGAAATGCCTGTACTTAAAGCTGCATCCTATATGGGGTTGAAAAATCTGCGCCGTATCCCGGTAGTGGATAACGATCAATTGACCGGCATCGTCAGCATTGGCGATATCAACCGGGGGCTGTTCATCGAGCACGGCTGATGCACAACGATGCACATACTATTATCTTGCAATGTACAGGCTCCGGCATATCCCGGAGCCTGTTTTGTTTGCCCCTTCAGCTTAAGATCATTGCTTTGAACTAATGCCTTATTCCAAAATGCCACCACACATCCGGGCATTCTATAAACCTGAAACCTACCCGCATCCGGCCAAACACATTGAAATGATCCAGACGCATGCCTCGTGGGTATTTCTGAGCGGTGACTTTGCCTATAAATTGAAAAAACCGGTGAACTTCGGTTTTATGGACTTCTCCACATTGGCGAAACGGAAATATTACTGCGAACAGGAACTGAAACTAAACCGCAGGCTGGCACCGGCTTTGTATCTCGATGTATTACCCGTCTATCGGCATGGCGATAATTACAATCTGAGCGAACCGGGTGACATCGTGGATTATTGCCTGAAAATGATGCGCTTCAGGCAATCCGACCTGTTTGACCGGAAACTTCTGCAGAACGAACTTGATCCGCAATGGATGGATCAGCTGGCTGAATATGTGGCCCGTTTTCATGATCAGGCGGAAATCAATCTTGATTCAGGTTTTGATCATGCATCGCTGCTGGTCAGTCATATTCAGGACAATCTTGTTATTGCCTCCGAACATGCCGGCCTTGCCATTGCGCCGGAAAGTCTGCAGTCCCTGACCTTGTTCATAAGTACCGAGCTGACAGCAAAACAGGAACTACTGAAACAGCGGCAGAGCGACCGACATATCCGGCATTGTCACGGCGACCTGCACTTCAGAAATATCACGCTGGTCGACGACAAACCGGTCCTGTTTGACTGCATTGAATTCAACGATGCTTACCGCATCATTGATACCATGAACGATGTTGCCTTTCTGGTCATGGATTGTGATGCGCACATGCGCCCCGACCTGGGTATGCGTTTTTTATCACGCTATCTTGAATATTCCGGCGATTATACAGGGCTCGCCTTGTTGCCAATATATCTGCTCTACCGGGCCAGCGTACGCGGCAAGGTGGCCTGCATTCTCGCAGATGAATTACCGCCCGAACAGCAACAACCGCAGTGGCATGAAGCACAACAATATTTTGAACTTGCGGCAAGATATACAAAGCCGGTCAAACCAGCCCTGTTTGCCAATGGCGGTCTATCCGGCAGCGGCAAAAGTCATTTGGCACTGCTTGGTTGCGGCCCTCAACGCGCTATCATCATCCGGTCTGATGCCACACGCAAGCGGATTGCAACCGATTATCCCGGCCTCGAACAATACGGCCGGGACATGCATACCCATACATACAAGGCCATGCTCGATGCCGCCCGCTGCGTACTCAAGGCAGGATTTTCGGTTATTCTGGATGCTACATTTCTGCATCCGGACAGCCGCAAACAGGTAAGGGAACTGGCCAACGCATGCCATGTATTATTACATTTCTATTGGCTGGAGATCGATCCGGAAACGCTGAAAAACAATATCCTCCTCAGGCAACAGGCCGGACATGATATCTCCGATGCCGATCTCGATGTACTGAAGCGACAACTGGACGAATACCGGCGTCCGGAAGAAAGCGGCATCCGCTTTCTCACATCATCAGAGTCATTCCCCTTTAACGCCACCAACCCGGACTGAGCTCCGGAATGGCAGCACCTCAACCAGGCGGAACCCGATCAGGATATGTTTCAGCTGTTGCGGACGCGAATGCCATGCGGCCGGTCGACAAATACCGCCGTGATCATCCCAGCTGCCACCCTTGACTACGTGGCGGTGCTTCCCCTGCTCCGTTGCAGTCCATTCATACACCTGACCGGCGCCATCCAGCACCCCGTAAGGGCTAGCCCCTTGCGGAAATGATCCGACGGGCATGGTTGCGTATTCCGATGCAACCGGCCCTCGATCTGCGTTATTCAATCGGCTGGCATCGTAATCGTTACCCCATGGGTATAAACGCCCATCTGTTCCACGCATGGCTTTTTCCCATTCTTCTGCACCGGGTAAACGCAGCTTCCGCCCTGTTTTCCGGTTGCGCCGCGAACACTGCAATACTGCATAACCAGATCATCCATGTAGCAAGAATGTGTCCGGAAATTCTGTTTCGCATGCCTGTAGGTCGCTTCTGCTTCAGTCTGCTTTCAGTTGACTTTCAACCGGGCAATGAATCATGCCGGGCATTATAGATCGGCCCGTTATCGCCTGCGTAATGTCGTAATATTTCAACAGCATCGCTTCTGCAGATATCGGTTTCTACAGTCATTCCGCGTTGGAGCAGAGCATCTTTCCAGTTCGATAATTTAGGGCCTTCGTCAAAACCAATCGCACGTGCATCGCTATCGCGGGCGGCACAAACAAGATGCCGAACACCCGACCATGGAACAGCGCCAAAACACATGGCGCATGGTTCACAACTGGTCACCAGTTCGCACGATGGCAAACCTCTGGCTGACAGGTCAAAACAGCCGAGCTGTTGCTGTGCAGCCGTGATGGCCATGATTTCAGCATGTGCAATTGATGCGCAACAGGAAACCACCCGATTAACTCCCGCACTGATCAATTGATATGAAACACTGTCGAAAATGATTGCCCCGAAGGGGCCACCTGTCTGATGCTGAATATTGAGCGCAGATAATTCGATGGCCAACAGCATCCGCGTTGAAATATCCGGATAACTGTCGCCATGGGTATCTATCCATGCCGACAGCCATTGCGGGGGATCAAGAATGATCTGTGCCGGTTTCATGTCCCCACCCGTTTTTTCACCCATAAACCGGATCCGGCATAATTCTATAACAGCCTGATTATGATCTTCGAAAAAGCGGCCCGGCCGGGGATGGACATCGACCTTGTTATCAAAACGCCGATGACAGGATCCAATGTTGTCAGGCCGCCAATCTGCTCAAATAAAGATACATTTCCAGCCATTAGTGACGAGCCGGACATGCACCGGCACCACAGACAGGAGCAGGCGAACACGGGGCTGTTCCGCAGGGCGTGTCAGCTACTCCTGAACCAACAGCATGAGCTGAAATTAATTTCTGCAGATGCTCGCTTCCACACTGTTTGCAAGATACCGGCTCTGAACTGTTGCGCACCAGTGTTTCAAAATTGCAGTCGCAGGCCTGACAATGAAATTCATAAATTGGCATGAAAAAAACCTCCTGACCAGAAACATTAGTAAATTTGTTTTTCCTGAGAAGTAACGCGATTGCCGCCAGCAATTGATTACAGAAAGAGATGAATCAGCTGCCTGACGCATATGGTTTATCCCATATCAAGCCAGCTAGCTCATCACCTGATAACACTTCACCGGCTGCGAGCGATTTTTTACCTTCACCTCTCCCTTTGGCTGCATGGCAATTAAATGGCCGCATCGCTCATGTACTGCTTCTCCGACGATAATGCTCCGCCCTTCAGCCATCTGCTCGAGCCGGGCCGCCACATTTACCGTATCGCCGATAACAGTATAATCCATGCGATTCTTTGAACCAAGGTTGCCCATCACCACGTCACCACAATTGATACCAATGCCAACCTCGAAAACAGGGTAGCCTTTCTTTCTGAACTCATCCATCAGACTTTTCATTTCGTTTTGCATCTCAACAGCAGCCTTCAGAGAATTGATCGGACCATGCTCTACAGAATCCAGTATCCCGAATGTTGCCATCAGTTCATCACCAACAAATTTATCAAGTACGCCATAGTGTTTAAATATGATCTTCACCATGGCATCAAAATATTCATTGAGCATACTAATGAGAACTTCAGGCTCAAGATGTTCAGAAATCGTTGTAAATGAACGGATATCAGCAAACAGGATAGTCGCCATCTGCCTTTTATTCTGCAGCGGTGTATCCTCATTCGAATTGACAATTTTGTTGACCAGATCCTGGCCGACATAGCGACTCAGCCGATGACGGGACAGGCCCTCTTCTCTCAGCCTTTTCTGATATTTTTCAATATCCCGGCTGTAAAGCATCATCTTGGTTGTCATTTCCTGAAAATTACGCGCCGAGCGCTGGGATTCGAGCAGCATGACATTAAAAGCGTTGACGATATCGTTCAGTTCATCCGGTGTATCCTCATCGATTTCAATCGATGTCCTCAACTTGGAAGACAAAGCCTCACTGGTGCTGTCACAGACCTTTTTTAACTGCTGGCCAAATTTTCGAATCACGGAAAACCCGATCAAATGGGCAACCAATGCTATGACAGCAACAATTAAAATGGAGGCGGTCACATTAATGTCCAGTGATATGATGATATACAAGGCAAGCAGATATGGAATAAAACCGATCAGGGCATAGCTGGCCTGTTCGATATCTTTAAATCGGCGGGGAATTTTCATCATCCCTGCCTGTCGCCTTGTTGGACCGTTCTGGTTTCAAATGACATGCAGCCGTCCATAGCTATTCCAACCTGAGCCTGGCCGGTGTCATCACCCTCTTTTTGACCAGACAACACCCATGCGACAGTACCGCTGGATTCCATACCGGCATCCAACTGATCCGTCCCCGGCAGACACACATGAATAACCAGCTTTTGCCCCTCTGAATACCATTCAGGGTGCCGCGTTATAAAGCAAACGCCGCTGCCGGAAACATTACTCATTTCCCCATGATCGGAAAACGGTTCATTTGACGGTGTCGAACCGGTAACCCTGACTGAGAAATCCAGAGGGAAACGCTCAAAACTACGCTGTTGATCCGCCTTTTCTCTGTCAGACATTACAACCCCTCATACAGAATTACTGATAATGCTCTATCACCAGGAGGCTGTCGTACTTATGAGAAATCTACTGTGCGCCAGGGATAGTGGCCCAAAATATTCTGGTTTATCGCCACATAGTTACCACTATGCTCCTCAAAACCATACTATTTTTGACTCCCTCCCCCACCTGCTCGCTACGATCACCCTAAGTCCGACAGACTCCTAAAAACAAGGACTGTTGAAACTAATCCCGGTCGCTCCGACGCCACCCGGCCGCCGAAAGGAAGACCAAAGACGCCCATCTTCAGGAAGGACTATCGCAAAATTGGCAGGGATATTCAAGGTTCGCTGCTTCCGTAACTGATAAATAACCCGGAAGTCTCTGGATAAAAACCACAGCAGCCGAGCTGGCATAGAGAGAATATTCTTCACCATGCCGGCCTGCCAATCCCGGCCACGCGAAGGCTTCATTATTTTTTCTCTAATCCTGTTGCCTGAGAGCTTCCCTGCCTTGTCCTACATTTTACGCATATAAATAGAGAAATCGTTTTTCAGGTAATCGTCATGCAACTCACAATCCGGGCACAGCTGGCGGCAATATGCCAGCACCTCGGCCGGTATCCGGCTGTGCAGATCATGCGCCACCAGATGGCGTGCATCGAGCATATTAAAGGCCAC
>JAUZQH010000195.1 GCA_030951065.1 Mariprofundus sp.
AAAGCTGGCGTAAGCGAAGTGGCATTTGATCGTGGTGGCTTTGCCTACCACGGCCGCGTACAGGCATTGGCTGAAGGCGCTCGCGCCGGCGGCCTGAAGTTCTAGGAGTATATTCGATGATCAACGCAGAAGAATTGGATCTGACAGAAAAACTGATCACTATTAACCGTATTGCCAAAACTGTGGCAGGTGGACGCCGCATGAGTTTTTCGGCTTTGATGGTGGTCGGCGATGGTAATGGGCATGTCGGTTTTGGACATGCCAAAGCCAAAGAGGTCCCTGAAGCGATTCGCAAGGCAAGTGAAATCGCCAAGAAATCCCTGATTCATGTGCCGCGTAAAGGCGACACGATTCATTATCAGGTAACCGGTATTCAGGATGCCAGCCGGGTGATGCTGAAGCCTGCTTCCGAAGGTACCGGAGTTATTGCCGGTTCTTCTGTACGTGCTGTGCTTGATGCAGTCGGTATTAAGGATGTTTTGACCAAATCACTGGGATCCCGAAATGCGGTGAATACCGTTCGTGCGACGTTCAATGGTTTGAAAACGCTTGAAAGCCCCGAGCAGATTGCTGCCCGTCGTGGCAAAGCAACGTAATCAGGAGTATTCAAATGGCAAGCAAAGCAACAATTCGCGTACGTCAGGTCAAAAGCGGTATTGGTTATGCCAAAGATCAGAGAGCTACGCTGACTGGCCTGGGACTGCGTCGCATGCATCAGGTTGTCGAACTCGAAGATACACCATCCGTGCGTGGCATGGTGAATAAAGTCAGTCATCTTGTTCGCATTGAATCCGGAGAGTAAACGATGAAACTGAATGAACTCAAAGCAGATGCAGGTTCTCGTCCATCGCGCAAGCGCAAGGGCCAGGGAATCGCAACAGGCAATGGCAAGACAGCCGGCCGTGGTCATAAAGGCCAGAAGTCACGTACCGGTGGCAAGGTGGCACGTGGGTTTGAAGGTGGCCAGATGCCGCTGATCCGCCGTGTACCCAAGCGCGGTTTCACACCACGCAAGGATAATGATTTTCAGGTGGTGAATCTGGGGCGTCTGGATGTGTTTGATGATGGCGCTACGGTTGATGCAGCGGCACTGTATGAAGCGGGCCTGGTTCGTAGTGCTGTTGACCGCATTAAATTGCTGGGCAATGGCGAATTGACAAAAAAGCTGACGGTGTCCGTGACAGCGGCTTCTGCTCAGGCTGCAGCCAAGATCGCAGCAGCCGGCGGTACGCTTAACCTGCCTTCCGTCGAGGCCTAGTCATATGCCCAATTCTGGAGTGGGAGCACTGGGTGGTTTCGGAGATATCGGCAAGATTCCCGAGCTGAAAAACCGAATCATGTTTACGCTGGCCATGCTGATTGTGTTCCGCATAGGTGCGCACATTCCGGTTCCGGGTATTGATGCCGGCATTCTGGCACAGTTCTTTAGTCAGGCGCTGGGATCGTTGCTGGGCATGTTCGATATGTTTTCCGGTGGAGCGCTGTCACGTTTGACTATTTTTGCGCTCGGTATCATGCCTTACATTTCGGCAGCGATTATCATTCAGTTAATGACCGTTGTGTCCCCCAGGCTGGAACAGCTCAAGAAAGAGGGTGAGGCCGGACGTCGCAAGATTACCGAATACACCCGTTACGGTACGGTTGGACTGGCTCTATTCCAGGCTATCGGCATTTCTATCGGTCTTGAATCATTCTCGGTCGGCGGACAATCGGTGGTGATAGAGCCGGGGCTTGCTTTCCGTGCCATGACAGTGGTGACACTGGTTTCCGGAACCGTCTTCCTGATGTGGGTTGGTGAGCAGATAACTGAACGTGGTATCGGTAACGGTATTTCCCTGATCATTTTTGCAGGCATTGCTGCAGGTTTGCCATCTGCCGTTGGCGGTACGCTGGAGTTGGCGCGAACCGGCGAATATTCGCCGTTTGTTGTACTGTTACTGTTCGCCATGACACTGGCTGTTACTGCGGCTGTGGTATGGTTTGAACGTGCCCAGCGTCGCATTCCTATTCAGTATGCCAAGCGTCAGGTGGGTAACCGCATGTATGGTGGCAAGGCATCATTTTTGCCATTGAAAGTCAATACAGCCGGTGTTATTCCGCCCATTTTTGCATCTTCGCTCATTTTGTTGCCGGCGACATTTGCGCAATTCACCAAGGGTGTTGAAGGTTTTAGCTGGCTTGGCGATTTATCAGCCATCCTGTCACCCGGAGCGTGGTTGTATATGACACTGTTCACAGCATTGATTGTGTTCTTCTGTTTCTTCTATACAGCTATCGTATTTAACCCGAAAGACACTGCCGATAATCTGAAGAAGCATGGTGGCTTTATTCCGGGCATTCGCCCCGGTCAGAAAACAGCCGATTATGTGGATAGTGTGCTCACCCGTATTACTGTGGTTGGAGCAGCCTATGTCAGTCTGGTTTGTCTGCTGCCGCAGTGGTTGATTTCCGAGCTGTCCGTACCATTTTATTTCGGCGGCACATCACTGCTGATTGTGGTTGTGGTGACCATGGATACAATGGGCCAGATTCAATCTCATCTGATGAGTCATCAGTATGAGGGCTTGATGAAGAAAGCCCGTTTGAAAACCGGCAAGAAATAAGCTGCTTCGATGAACCTGATTTTGTTCGGTCCTCCGGGTGTAGGTAAAGGCACACAGGGCGAGAAACTTGCTTCCGAGTATGGCCTGTCGCATCTGGCAATGGGTGATATTTTACGGGCCGCTGTACGTGATGAAACAGAAGCCGGGGTACAGGCAAAACAGTTTATGGATGCCGGCCAGCTGGTTCCGGATGCCGTAGTCGTGGCTATGATTGAAGAGCGTATCGTTGGCGGAGACAAAAGCGGCTTTCTGCTGGATGGCTTCCCCCGCAACGTGGCACAGGCCGAAGCACTGGATGCTATGCTGGATAAACACGGCCTGTCGATTGACAGGATTGTGTTCATGGATGCACCGGAAGAAAACCTGTTAAAACGCCTTTGTGGCAGGATGATATGCAGGGCTTGCGGTTTTGGATTTCATAGGCAGTATTCGCCGCCCCTAAAATCAGGGTGCTGTGATCGCTGTGGTGGTGAATTATACCAGCGGGACGATGATCGCGAAGACGTAATCTCTCATCGTCTGGAAGTATACCGCGAGCAGACGGCACCATTGCTTGATTTTTACCGGCATCAGGATGGTTTCTTCAGACTGGATGCCAGCGGAGAAATGGATGCGGTATACGCCGCACTGAAAGAGGCGGTAATCAGGTAGGCATGGCAAAAGAAGATATTATTGAAATGTCCGGCGAAGTGGTTGAAAAACTGCCGAATGCCATGTTCAAGGTGAAGCTGGAAAACGGACATGAATTATTGTGTACAATCTCAGGCAAGATGCGTAAGTATTATATCCGAATCCTGCCAGGCGACAAGGTAACAGTAGAGATATCTCCCTATGACTTGTCACGCGGTCGTATCAGTTACCGTGAAAAGTAAGTTGCAGGCGGCCGGGTCGTCCAGCATAACAAGAGTTGAGGAGGTGCAGGCGTGAAAGTCCGTGCATCAGTTAAAAAAATGTGTAATAAATGTCGTGTGATCCGCCGTAAAGGCATCGTTCGCATTATTTGTGAAAATCCACGACATAAACAGCGTCAGGGTTAAGGAAGTTGCGCGACGTTGCCGTCATGGCTATGGTTCGCGACCTTTTTCTTAAGACCTAAGGAGGCAGTAAGTGGCTCGTATAGCCGGTGTAAATATTCCGACTCAGAAACGCATAGAAGTAGCGTTGACCTATATCTTTGGTATTGGCCTGAGCAGTTCAAAGCAAATTCTTGCCAAAGCAGGGGTTGATGCAGAAACACGTGTGAAAGATCTGAGCGATGAAGACGTTGCCAGGATTCGTGGCGTGATTGACAGTGATTTCACTGTGGAAGGTGATATGCGTCGTACAGTGACGATGAATATCAAACGTTTGACCGATCTTGGTACATACCGTGGCTTGCGCCACCGCAAGGGTTTGCCGGTTCGTGGACAGCGTAGTAAAACAAATGCTCGCACGCGCAAAGGTCCGCGCCGTACTGTTGCGGGCAAGAAGAAGTAACAGGGGATAATTGATGGCTGCACCAAAAAAAACTACTGGTAAGAAACGCGTTCGCAAAAATATTGCCAATGCAGTTGCTCATATCAAGGCAAGTTTTAACAACACAATCATTACCTTCAGCGATGAATCAGGTAACGCAATCTGCTGGGCTACCAGTGGTGCTTCCGGTTTCAAGGGTTCACGCAAGAGCACACCGTTCGCCGCTCAGGTTGCAGCCGAAGAGGCCGCCCGCAAAGCCATGGACCATGGCGTGAAAAATTGTTCTGTTCTGGTTCGTGGCCCTGGAAGTGGTCGTGAGTCTGCGTTGCGTGCAATTGCCGCAGCCGGCATCAATGTGATTTCGATCCGTGATGTTACCCCGATCCCGCATAATGGATGCCGCCCGCCGAAGCGGCGCCGCGTTTAGGAGTTTATTAGATGGCACGTTATTTGGAAGCCAAGTGTCGCCTGTGTCGACGCGAAGGCGAAAAGCTTTATATCAAGGGCAGCAAATGCTATTCGGACAAATGTCCGATCGAGCGTCGTCCCTATGCACCGGGCATGCATGGCCAGAATCGTCGTAGCAAAGTCTCCGATTATGGCCTGCAGCTGCGTGAAAAGCAGAAGGTCAAGCGTATCTATGG
This sequence comes from Mariprofundus sp., assembly GCA_030951065.1. Classification (GTDB taxonomy): domain Bacteria; phylum Pseudomonadota; class Zetaproteobacteria; order Mariprofundales; family Mariprofundaceae; genus Mariprofundus. The sequence continues at coordinate 4,703 of JAUZQH010000195.1, forward strand.
CTTGCAGGAAAAGCAGTTTTTGAGCTATTTCAAAGATGCCGACCGTATGCAGGGCGTAACCGGTTTGAATCTGTTGCAGTTAATTGAATCCCGGCTGGACAATGTGATTTATCGCATGGGGCTGGCCAGTTCTCGTACGGAAGCACGTCAGATTGTGCGCCACAAACTGGTTAAGGTGAATGGCAAGATTGCCAACATCCCGTCTTACCGCGTACCTGTCGGTGCTCGACTGGAATTGGTAGACAATGCCAAGGAACATCTGCGTATCAATGCTGCTGCAGAAGCTGCCGGAACTCGCGGCACTGCTGAATGGATGGATGTGGATTTGCCTAGCCGTCAGGGCGTTTATCGTGAAATGCCTGCACGCGATCAGCTGGATGCGGGTATCCGTGAACAACTGATTGTCGAACTTTATTCCAAGTAACCACTGAGGATCATTTCATGCAATTGATTAATCCGCGTAACATTATCGTTGAAGAGAAGATTCCCGGACGTGCAGCCAAGATTGTGTTCGAACCGCTGGAACGTGGCTATGGCACGACAATTGGTAACAGCCTGCGTCGCATGCTGTTGTCTTCATTACCGGGCGCAGCGATCACATCGGTTGTTTTTGATGGCGTTGCGCATGAATACGACACCATCAAAGGTGTGCGTGAAGATGTTATGGACATCATCCTGACCCTCAAGGAACTCGACATCCGTATGGAAAGTGATGATGCGGCTACGATTACTCTGGATGTAAAAGGGGCCAGCGTGGTGACTGCCGGCGATATTCAGTGTCCGGCAGGTTTGATGGTATTGAATCCTGAACTTGTTCTGGCTCACCTGAATGATGATGGTCATCTGAAGATTGAAGCCAAAGTAGAAAAGGGTCGTGGTTATGATGCCGCCAGTGAGCGCGAAGTCGATGAGCGTGCTGTTGGCTCTTTGCTGGTAGACGCATCATTTTCTCCGATCACCCGCGTGGCTACACGTGTTGAGTCTGCTCGTGTCGGACAGCGTACCGATTATGACAAGTTGATCATGGAAGTTGAAACAAATGGTGCCATGACACCCGAAGAAGCTATTAATGAGGCTGCACGTATTATCGACC
>JAUZQH010000196.1 GCA_030951065.1 Mariprofundus sp.
TTATCTTCGGCAGTTGCCTGTACTTCCACGACACCGCCATCCGGAGTCATGACGAAATTTGCATCCATTTCAGCATCCGAATCTTCGGAATATTGCAGGTCGAGCAGGGCCTTTCCATCAACGAAACCACAGCTGACTGCAGCGACTTGTCCGATGACAGGATCATGTTCGAGTGTACCATCGGCAAGCAGTTTGTTGACAGCAATGCGTAATGCTACCCACGAAGCGGTAATGGCTGCGGTCCGGGTACCACCGTCAGCCTGCAATACATCGCAATCCAGACTGATAGAACGCGACCCCAAAGTCTCGAGATCCACCACAGCACGGAGGGAGCGGCCGATCAGACGCTGGATTTCAATCGTACGTCCGGTCTGTTTGCCCCGTGCGGCTTCGCGACCGCCGCGCGTATGGGTAGCGCGTGGCAGCATGCCATATTCGGCGGTTACCCAGCCTTTGTCAGTACCGCGCAGAAATGGCGGTTGCTTTTCTTCGACACTGGCCGTGCATAATACGCGTGTATGCCCGAATGAAATCAGTGCCGAACCTTCGGCATAGCGGTTGAAATTTGTATCAATAGTCACGGGGCGGAGTGCATCCACCTGTCTGTCTTCACGCATGTCCAAATCCTTTGTTGGGAATAAAAGTCCGGTGCGTTATTTTTCCTGCAACCAGGCTTTTAACTGGGCTGCAGCTTTGCCGCCGGAAGCAAGGCGACCATCGCCGGCAATCAATGTCGGGGTGCCATGAATACCGAGCTTTTTAGCGAGAGCTATGATTTCATCAATCGGTGTATCGCAGGTTCCGGCTTTTGGATCGGCATTATTGACCATGATATCAGTTAACATTTTATGGCGATCCTTGCTGCACCAGATCGCTGTGGACCAGCGTTTGGCATCTTTATGAAAATTGAGTGGAAACAGGAAACTATATACCTTAACGCCTTTCAATTTAGCCAGTTCATTTTCAAATTTACGGCAATACGGGCATTCCGGATCGGTAAAAATGGCCAGTTTCAGTTTACCATTTTTATCGCCTGAAACGACGGCTTTATCCAGAGGTAATATGTTCCAGTCAATGCGATTGAGTTCTTCCATACGTGCCTGAGTCAGGTTTTTCTTTGCAACAGTATCGATAAGTTGCCCTCCCATGATGAAATGACTGCCATCGGCATCGGAGTAGAAAATATTTCTGCCACTGCGAACCTCGAACAGGCCTGTGATAGGAGAGGGGGTGACAGCATCAATATTACCATTGCGCAACACGTCTGCCGCATGACTGCGGATGGATTCGATATTTGCATCTTTTCCATGCTCATGGCTATCATGGGCAAAGGCAAAGGCAGGGATTAACATGGAAATGATTAGCAGTATTGGACGCATGGAGACTCCTGATTCATGTGATGATGCGTATCATGCTTTCTACTTGCGATGCTGTGAAGGGGGAGAATGATTCAGGGGTGAATATGCCCTGCATTTGATATGCCTGATTACATTTTTGTCGAGGGTGGTTGTTGATTCTGTTTTTGATTCAGGAAGCCCAGAACGGTATCTGAAAATTTCTTTTTATCCCATGGCAAAGCGCCAATTTGACGCGCGGCAATATCTCCATCTGCGTTAACCACGAGCGTGGTAGGCAGACCACGGGCGCCCAGAGCCATGGCCTGGGATGAGTCTGTCAATTGGGCAGGTAAATTAAAGTGATTACTGGTTAAAAAGTTCCGGGCATCTTCCATGCTGTCATCCAGTGAAACGGGAATAATAGTGACATCAGGATGTTGTTTCAGCCAGGCAGTAAGCAATGGCATTTCATGCCGGCACGGGCCACACCATGAGGCCCAGAAATGCACCAGCACGGATTTTCCTCTGTATTCGGATAGCGAATGAGGCGAACCGCTATGATCGACCCATCGCAGTTCTACCGCCTGTGCCGGTATCCAAAGCATTACTGTAAATACTGTAGCCAGGGCTAATCTGTTCATCCATCGAATCATGGGCTTCTCCTGATTTTTGGCATTGGTCGCTGCTCGTTAAAACATCTTGCATAAAATGTGCAACTGATAAATGATGCGTCGGTGATGCATGTTGTTCGTAAATTCATTGCCGCCATGATGGCTGTTTCGCTGTTGTTTGTCACTGCAATGCCAACAGTGTCGGCGGCGGCATGCGCGATGCCCGACATGGGTAATACAGCAGATAGCATGCAGGTCGAACCTGTGTCACAGTTGATCGACTGGCAGGATTGCGTTATTGAGTGCGGTTGTCGCGTTGATAATCATATCGATGGCATGCCGCATCAGTTAGCTCCGCATGCCTTGTCCATGACCGGCGGCTATGAAGCGCCAGCCATGCAGCAGGGCATTACGATGGCAGAAGCTGAACTCGTTGCGCGACTGTTTGCTTTTTCTCCACCCCCTCCCCGATCCATCTGATTTTTCCCACCGTTTAATTTGAACTTCCGGCCTGTTGGCCGGCTAATTTGCGCGTGCTGTGTTGCATGCGGGAAAATCAAATGGAGGATTCAATGAAAAGAAACATACTATCTTTGACGATGGCAGCGATGGCCTGCATATTACTGTCGCCCGTCAATGCACATGCCTATATCGGCCTGTGCTGCGCCAAATGCGGTGGTAATATGCCGATGAATATTCTCGGCGGCGGCATTCCGGAAACACACGAATTCCGTTTCAAGATTCAACCGATGTTCATGCGTATGCAGGGGCTGCGCAGCGGGGCATCGAATGTGGATGGCAACAGTCTGCTTGGTATGCCGG
>JAUZQH010000197.1 GCA_030951065.1 Mariprofundus sp.
AATAATGATGAAATCCAAGCTCAGGGTCGCTTTTTAGAGGCTAATCCGCTAGTGTGCGGCTGGAAAATTTACAGGCAGTATGATTAACAATGCTTTTCAAGCACATAAATCGGAGGGGTTATACATGGGTAACGTAAGCGATCTGAAGATTGATTTGGTAGAAGTATGTGAAGCCGCGGCTCGGGCCTGCGCCCCGTTTGTCGGCTCCGGGCAGAAAGATGAAGGAGACGGCCTGGCGGTGGATGCCATGCGTTCCCGGATTAACGAAGTGAAAATGAAAGGTGTAATTGTCATTGGTGAAGGAGCCAAAGATGAAGCGCCTGCCTTGTATGATGATGAACCCGTTGGTACCGGTGAAGGTATCGGTGTTGATATCGCTGTTGACCCGATTGAAGGCACCAATCTGTTCGCCAAGGATATGCCCGGCTCGATTGTAACACTGGCCGCCGCACCTGCAGGCAGCATGTATCGTCCCGGTTCCTGTTTTTATATGGATAAGCAGGTCTATCCGAAAGCAGCACGTGGCAAAATCGATCCTGAAGCACCTGTTGCAGATCGTCTGCATGCGCTGGCCAAAGCACTGGGCAAGGATATCAAGGAAGTTCGCGTATTTGTGCTCGATAAACCACGGCATCAGGAAATGATAAAAGAAATCTATGCCTGTGGTGCCAAGGTACGCCTGGCTACAGATGGCGACGTCAACGGTGCCATTCAGGCTGTATTGAATATGGGGTCTGATGCACTGTTCGGTATTGGCGGTACGCCGGAAGGTATCGTGACAGCTTGTGCGGCACGTGCGATGGGAGCGGAAATGTTTGGCCGCATGGCACCGCAAAAGGATTTTGAAATCAAGCTGTGTGAAGAAGAAGGTATTGACACCACGCGCATTATCACACGCGATGAGCTGGTAACCTCGGATGACTGCATGTTTATCGCCACCGGCCTGACCAGCGGCGCCTATGTTCATCATGTGAAAGTCGGTACCGATGCAGATGGCCGTTATATGACGACAGACACCGTTGTGCTATCCGGTTCTGTAGGCAATATCCGCCGTGTTCAGACTACTTTGCACGTTTAAAAATTAAGCAGTATTTAGGAATTACGAATCAAGCATAATTTTTTCTTATGAAAAAAATAATAACTACTGATTGGGCATGAACAATCTATATATATATTGTTCCGCCCCGTCGATTAATATAGACCTATTCTACCAAGGGGATAAAAACACATGACAAACAGCAGCCGTAGACACCTGGCCAACGCCGTTCGCGCACTTGCAATGGACAGCGTTCAGAAAGCAAATTCCGGACATCCGGGCGCACCAATGGGCATGGCGGATATCGCCGAAGTCCTGTGGAATGATTATATGCAGCACAATCCGAACAACCCAAAATGGGCTGATCGTGATCGTTTCATCCTGTCCAACGGCCACGGCTCCATGTTGATTTATTCCCTGCTGCATCTGACCGGTTACGATCTGGGCATTGATGATCTGAAACAGTTCCGTCAACTGCATTCCCGAACGCCGGGTCACCCGGAATACGGTTATGCCCCGGGCATTGAAACCACTACCGGCCCGCTGGGTCAGGGCATTACCAACGGCGTCGGCATGGCCATTGCCGAATCCATGCTGGCCGGCCAGTTCAACAAGCCGGGGCATAATATTGTTGACCACAACACCTACGTGTTTCTGGGCGACGGCTGTATGATGGAAGGCATTTCGCACGAGGCATGTTCGCTGGCCGGTACACTGGGTCTCGGCAAGCTGATTGCTTTCTGGGATGACAACGGCATTTCCATCGATGGTGAAGTCGAAGGCTGGTTCACCGATGACACCCCGGCCCGTTTTGAAGCATATGGCTGGCAGGTAATTCGTAGCGTCGATGGCCATGATGCTGAAGAAATCAAACAGGCCATTGAAACCGCACGCGCAGAAACCGGTAAACCAACCATGATCTGCTGCAAAACTATTCTCGGTTTCGGTTCCCAGAATATGGCCGGCTCGCACGACTGCCATGGTGCCGCCCTTGGTGATGAAGAAATTGCACTGGTACGCAAAGAGCTGGGTTGGGATGCCGCTCCGTTTGAAATCCCTGAAGATGTGTATGCTGGTTGGAATGCCAAAGAAAAAGGCGCTGCGGCTGAAGCCGAATGGAATGCCCGCTTTGAAGCATACCGCGCTGAATATCCTGAGCTGGCTGCTGAATTCGAGCGCCGTCAGTCCGGAGCATTGCCTGCTGACTGGGAATCCACCATGAACAGCTGGATCAATGAATTGCGTGAGGAAAAGCCTGGTTGGGCGACACGTGTCGCATCCGGCAAGACTATTGCCAAGATTGCCGGCGTACTGCCAGAAATCGTGGGTGGTTCTGCCGACCTGGCACCATCGAACAACACCAAATGGCCAGGAGCTGAAGCATTCTCAGCCGATACCCCTGCTGGCAATTATATGCACTGGGGCGTGCGTGAATTCGGCATGAGCGCCGCTATGAACGGTATCGCCCTGCACGGCGGCTGTATCCCGTTCGGCGCGACCTTCCTGATGTTTATGGAATACGCACGTAACGCTCTGCGCATGGCTGCGCTGATGAAAATCCAGACGCTGTTCGTCTACACCCATGACTCCATCGGACTCGGCGAAGATGGCCCAACCCATCAGCCGGTCGAGCAGATTGCCAGCATGCGTCTGATCCCGAATATGCGTACATGGCGCCCCTGTGATGCGGTAGAAGCGGCCGTATCTTGGAAATCTGCTATCGAACGCACTGATGGCCCGTCATCGCTGATCTTTACCCGTCAGGGTCTGCCATGCAATGACTACACTGATGAACAGGTCACCAACATCAGCAAAGGCGGTTATATCCTGAGCGACTGTGAAGGTACGCCGGATGTGATCATCATTGCAACCGGTTCCGAAGTTCAACTGGCGATGGCTGCACAGGCTGAACTCTCGGACAAGAAAGTTCGCGTTATCTCCATGCCGTGTACCGAAGAATTTGATGCCCAGGATGAAGATTATAAAGAGTCTGTACTGCCATCATCAGTCACTGCACGTGTGGCTGTAGAAGCAGGTGTCACCGGCTTCTGGGCCAAATATGTTGGCCTGAACGGCAAGGTCATCGGTATCGATACCTTTGGCGAATCAGCACCGGCTGGTGAACTGTTCAAACTGTTCGGTATTACCACGGAAGCAGTGGTTGCAGCCGTCAACGAAGTAGCTTAAATAAAATCAAACTATAAAGGGAGAGAGAAGTATGACGATTAAAGTTGGTATTAACGGATTTGGCCGCATTGGCCGCATGGCGTTCCGCGCTATTGCCAAGGATTTCCCGGATATGGAAGTGGTCGGCATCAACGATCTGCTTGAACCGGAATATCAGGCCTATATGCTCAAATATGATTCGGTACACGGTCGTTTTGGCGGCGATGTATCGGTTGATGGCGGCAATCTGGTTGTGGACGGCAAGACCATCCGCGTCACCGCCGAGCGCAACCCGGCTGATCTGAAATGGGGCGAAATTGGTGTTGATGTTGTGCTGGAATGCACCGGCTTCTTCCTGACCAAGGAAACCTGCCAGGCTCATATCGATGCTGGCGCATCCAAGGTGTTGCAGTCCGCACCATCCAAGGATGACACCCCGATGTTCGTTTATGGCGTCAACCACGACGAATATGCCGGTGAAACTATTGTTTCGGCTGCATCCTGCACCACCAACGGCCTGGCTCCTGTCGCCAAGGTACTGAACGATAACTTCGGCATCAAACGCGGTCTGATGACCACCGTTCATGCTGCAACAGCTACCCAGAAAACTGTGGATGGCCCGTCCAATAAAGACTGGCGCGGCGGTCGCGGCATACTGGAAAACATCATCCCGTCTTCTACCGGCGCAGCCAAGGCTGTAGGCAAGGTGATCCCTTCCCTGAACGGTAAACTGACCGGCATGGCTTTCCGTGTCCCTACTTCCGATGTTTCCGTAGTCGATTTGACCGTTGAACTGGAAAAAGAAACATCTTACGACAATATCGTCGCTGTGATGAAAGAAGCATCCGAAGGTGCCATGAAGGGCGTTCTGGGTTTCACCGATGAGAAAGTGGTTTCTACCGATTTTCGTGGTGATTCTCATCCGTCCATCTTTGATGCTACTGCTGGCATTGCCATCGACAGTACTTTCGTCAAGATCGTTGCTTTCTACGACAATGAATATGGTTATACCTGCAACATGTTGCGTGTGCTGAACCATATCGCCTAAGTATAAAATACAGCGTGGGAGCCGCTCTTTTGATAAAGATGCTCCCACGTTTGTCATTGCCGACTTCAACCAGTATTGGAAACCGGCAGCGACAAGCGTTCGCAAACTAATAACGACAAACCATGAATGTCATCCTGTTGTCATCATTTATAACAAGTATGACCGTTCATCATTCCAAGGAGTAGCTGATGTCTGTAATAAAAATGACCGATCTTGATCTCAAGGGTAAACGCGTTCTGATTCGTGAAGACCTGAATGTACCGATTATTGATGGTGAGGTCGGTGATGACACCCGTATTCGCGCCAGTCTGCCTACCATGCAGAAAGCCATGGAAGCCGGTGCCAAAGTACAGGTTTGCTGTCATCTGGGTCGCCCTGTCGAAGGTGAGTATGACGAAAAATTCTCACTGGCGCCTGTAGCACGCCACCTGTCAAAATTGCTCGGTAAAGAAGTACGTCTGGTCAAAGATTACCTGGATAACGCACCGGAATTAGCCGAAGGCGAGCTGGTACTGCTGGAAAATATCCGTTTCAATGTTGGCGAGAAGAAAAACGATGAAACGCTGTCCAGACAGTATGCATCCCTGTGCGATGTGTATGTCATGGATGCGTTCGGTACTGCTCACCGTGCACAGGCCTCTACCCATGGTGCCGGTCAGTTTGCACCGATTGCCTGTGCCGGCCCGTTGCTGGCAGCTGAGCTTGAAGCACTTGGTAGCGCCCTGGATAATCCGGCGCGCCCTATGGTAGCCATTGTCGGTGGCTCAAAAGTATCCACCAAGCTGACCGTGTTGGAATCACTGAGCAAAATTGTTGATCAGCTGGTTGTAGGTGGCGGCATCGCTAACACCTTTATCGCTGCAGCCGGCAAACCGGTTGGTAAATCACTGTATGAAGCTGATTTAATTGACACCTGCAGGAAGTTGACAGCAGATGCCGAAGCACGCGGCGGCAGTATTCCTGTTCCGACTGATGTGGTTTGTGCTAAAGAATTCTCCCCTACTGCTGAAGCCACATTGAAGAGCGTCGATGACACTCTCGATGACGATATGATTTTCGATATCGGTCCTGATTCTGCTGCTGAACTGGCTGAAATCCTGAAAAA
>JAUZQH010000198.1 GCA_030951065.1 Mariprofundus sp.
TATTGACTTTGCCAAGGTCTCGCGCTGCCTGTTTTTCTGCCTGCCGTTCAAAGGGAATCTCAATGGTAAATGTGCTTCCTGCGCCCTCTATGCTGGAAATACTGATGCTCCCCCCCATCATTTCGGTCAGGTTCTTTGCAATGGTGGTACCAAGCCCGGTGCCGCCAAAACGCCGTGTAATAGTGTTGTCAGCCTGAGCAAAACGTTCGAATATTTTTTGCTGCGCTTCTTCGGACATGCCAATGCCGGTATCAGCTACTTTGAAAGCAAGTCGAGTATCCGTACCCTGTTCGCTTATGCTAACACTGACATTGACACTGCCGTGTTCGGTGAACTTCACTGCATTTCCAATGATATTAAGCAGAATCTGTTTCAGGTGTTTGGGATCTCCGACCAGAGCAAATGGCACTTCGGGGTCAACATGGAGATTAACAGTGATACCCTTTTCAAGGGCATTACTTTCAAACATTGCGATCAAGACTTGCAATAACTGGTGCAGATCAAACGGTTCTTTTACCAGCTCAAGTTTATCAGCTTCGATTTTGGAGATATCGAGAAGGCGCTCAATTAACTCAAGCAGGTGATAAGCCGACTCCTTGATAACAAATGCAAAACGTTTCTGTTCCGCATCAAGGTCGGTACTCAATATCAGGTCATTCATGCCGATAATACCATTAAGAGGAGTGCGGAGTTCATGGCTCATATTGGCAATAAACCGCGATTTCGCCTGGTTAGCAGCTTCAGCATTCTGTATCGCATGGTGAAGCTGCTTTATCAAACGGCCCATATAGAGAGGAACAATGACAAGGGTAATCAGAAATGCGCCACTGAACCAGATATGTGTCTTCCAGAAGGGATTGGCAATACAAGCCGCAATAAACCCGATGATGGAAAACAACATTGAAATATATAGATATTTGGAACCGTATCGAAAACCATTCCCGGTAATAACCCATAAGTAGATTGCCAGCAGTGGAGCAGCCATCTCATCGGCCAAAATGAGTACTGTCGAGAGGGCCGCTACATCACCCGCGATACCAAGGATCCTGCGTAAATGGCTGGTGGCAGGAAAAACGTAAATCCATAAGAACAGCAAACCCGACAAGAACATATATACTGCACTTACCAAGTAAGCAGTCGTATGATCAAATATGAAGAACCAACAAAATACAATTGCCACAAAAACAAGTCGAATAATAGCCTGTTCATGCTCATTATCCGGGCGGTCATGAAGGCGCTTCTTCACGGATGCAAGCCATTTAAACTCCATACGGCTAAGCTAACAGCAATAACTGTGGAGTTTTACTTCTTTTCTGGTTTGGGCTTGAATGACAGGGGATTGATATTTCAGACTATCTGAACATTATGGCTACGAAGAGTGATCGGTTTGTATGCGCGGCGGACCACATGGTCTGCCCTAATCCCGGATGAAAAACAGCCCCCGAATTAGTTTTTTGCTGTGAAAGCAAGTCTGGTCATCAATCTGCCACATTAACCTGCACAATGTCACCTTTCACACGAACGGGAAAGGTATCGATATCCTCATAAGCAGGTGGTGTCAGGGCGCGGCCATCGCGAATGCAGAATCGGGCACCGTGGCGCGGACAGATAATCTGGTCGCCGTCGCATTCGCCGCTGGCCAGTTCACCGCCGTCGTGGGTGCATACATCCTCAATAGCGTAAAAATCGCCACTGAGGTTGAATACGGCAATTTCGCAATACGGGGTATTAATAATTTTGCGGTTACCCGGTGTTAATTCCTTCACAGGTGCAACATCAATCCATTCAGCCATCTGCATCTCCCATCAAAACATGCCCAGCTGCAAACGCGCCTCACCGCTCATCATGGAGCGATCCCAGACAGGATCAAAAACCAGTTGCACTTCCACGTCGTTCACGTTCTCGACCGAAAGTGTTTTGGCACGCACATCATCGACAATAAACGGTCCCATGCCGCATCCGGGCGCAGTCAGGGTCATGACAATATCGACATGATGCTTGCCCTCATCGGTCTCGACGACATGCACATCATAGACCAGTCCAAGATCGACGATATTGACCGGAATTTCGGGGTCATAACATGATTTCAACACATCCCAGATGGCCTGCTCATCAACGGGACCGGTCGCTTCCGTTGTTTGCCCGGCGACTGCTTCTTCAACGTCTTCGGGGTTGTCTCCAAGTCCCAGTGCATCGGCATCCTTGCCTTCAATACGGGCGAGATTACCGGATACGCTCACTGTATACGTGCCTCCCAGCTCCTGGGTAATCAGCACCATAGCTCCGGCAGGAATAGTCACAGGTGTGCCGAGCGGAATCAGAATTGCATCGACATCACGGGTCGTTGTAATGGTATCGCCAGTACTGTTCATTCTGTTTTCGCCACCTGATGAGAGTCTTCAACCGCTGATTTCAACGTATGCCAGCACAACACTGCGCATTTGATACGGCTGGGGAATTCACGCACACCGGCCAGCACAGCCAGTTTGCCCAGTTGTTCTTCATCCGGAAGTTCTTCCAGATCTGATGTGACCATATGTTGGAATGTATCAAATTTCTGCTGAAAGTCGGATAAAGGCGTGCCTTTGACGGCTTCGGTCATTAACGATGCCGAAGCAACCGAAATCGCACAGCCTTCGCCTTCAAACGAAACATCTTCGATGATTCCGTTGTCATTGACATCCAGGTAGACATGCAGCTTATCGCCACAGAGCGGGTTATAGCCGTCCGCCTCGTGGTTGAAATGCGCCAGCTTGCCGAAATTACGCGGTGCCTTGTTGTGATCCACAATCACCTGCAAATACAAATCTCTCAAATCAAACATCATGCGAAAATGGCCTGTGCTTTTTTCAGTGCTGAGAACAGCGTATCCACTTCGGCTTCAGTATTGTAAATCGAGAATGAAGCGCGCGCTGTGGCGGGCACATTGAAAAATTGCATGACCGGCATGGCGCAGTGATGACCTGCGCGAATAGCTACACCTTCGCGGTCAACGATGGTACCCAGATCATGCGGATGCACGCTATCAAGCACAAAGGAAAGTACGCAGGCCTTTTCTTTTGCCGTACCTATCTGACGCAGACCGTCAAAGACCTCCGCTTTGGCCGTGGCATAGGCCAGCAGCTGTTGTTCGCGTTTTCCGATGGCATCGAAACCAATACCCTGAATATACTCAATAGCCTTGCCGAAACCGATGACACCGGCGATATGCGGTGTACCGGCCTCAAATTTATAGGGCAGATCATTATATTCTGTTTTCTCAAACGTGACCATGCTGATCATATCGCCGCCGCCCTGATAAGGGGGCATGGTTTCGAGAATGGCTTCCCTGCCGATCAGCACACCGACACCGGTCGGGCCATACATTTTATGGGCACTGGTTACATAGAAATCAGCATCCAGTGCCTGTACATCAACTGCCAGATGAGCCGCTGCCTGGGCGCCATCAACCAGCACGATTGCACCCGTGGCATGGGCCTTTTCAATCATGGACTCAACAGGGTTAATCGTGCCCAGAGCATTGGACATGTGCACCACACCGACCAGCCTGGTGCGCTCAGAAAGCAGGGCATCGAATGCATCCATGATGATTTCGCCACGATCATTGATTGGCACCACTTTCAATGTAGCCCCGACACGATCGCACAGCATCTGCCATGGTACGATATTGGAGTGATGTTCCATGTGCGTGATCAGCACTTCATCTCCGGATTTGATATGAACACCTCCCCAGGAAGATGCAATCAGGTTGATCGCCTCGGTGGTACCGCGCGTGAAAATGACTTCGCGCTCACTGCGGGCATTGAAGAAAGAGGCAATTTTTTTGCGTGCCGCTTCATAATCCGCCGTGGCGCGTTCGGAAAGCGCATGCACGCCACGGTGCTCATTGGCATTATCGTGTTCGTAATAGCGGGTGACCGTATCAATCACGCACTGCGGTTTCTGCGTTGTGGCGGCATTATCCAGATAAGCCAGTGGCTTACCGTAAATTTCCTGGTTCAGGATCGGAAAATCACCCCGGATTTTTTCAATATCAAACATATTCAAAACCTTCTTTCATCCCAGCAGACCTTTCAAATCGCTCATATTGGGTAATTTGGCAAAGGCTTCATATTCAATGAAACGACGTATTGTCGGGATATTCATAGCCACCAGAATCTCGTCGGCAAAGGCGAAGATGAGTAACTGGCGTGCTTCCTGTTCGGATAAACCACGCGATTTCAGATAAAACAATTGGGTTTCATCCAGTTGGCCAACCGTGACCCCGTGGGCGCATTTTACATCATCATGATAAATTTCCAGTTCCGGCTTGGTATCGATTTCGGCATTTTTTGATAACAGCAAATTGGCATTGGACTGGGCAGAATCGGTTTTCACTGCGCCTTCGGCTACGACAATTTTGCCGTTGAAGACGGCATGTGACCGTCCATCAAGCACTGTACGGTATTTTTCGCGGCTGACACAGTGCGGCGCGTTATGATCAATGCGGGTATGGTGATCCATATGCTGGCGACCGGATGCGACAAACAGGCCATTCAATTCGCACGATGCGCCGGTTTCGGCAAGGTCCACGACAATATCAGCCCGCGACAGATTGCCGCCCAGTTCCACGGCATGCAGGATATAACGGCTGTCACGGGACTGTTTCACCTCGGTGCGACCGATATGGAACTGTTTCGCCCCTTCCAGCTGTAAGCGGTACTGGGTCAATGAAGCGTTGTCTTGCAAGCGGATATAAGTGGCGATATTGCTCAAACCGGCGTTG
>JAUZQH010000199.1 GCA_030951065.1 Mariprofundus sp.
TTTTTTATTGACCGGCGCAACCCGAATAGATGAGATAGGTACATATTTGCAATCACAGGAGTTTCGAGTTGAAAGTACTCATCATTGGCAGCGTTTGGCCGGAGCCGGCCTCATCCGGGGCAGGGCTGCGCATCATGGATATGATTCAGCTGTTTCTGAAACAGCATTGGTCTGTCACATTTGCCAGCACTGCGAGCGGCACCGGGCACATGTCTGATCTTGATGCACTGGCAATCCGCAGTGTGCCCATTGTCGTGAATGACAGCAGCTTTGATCTGTTCATCGACGAACTTCAACCGGATATCGTGCTGTTCGACCGTTTCAGTATGGAAGAACAGTTTGGCTGGCGGGTGGAAAAGACCTGCCCCTCGGCCATGCGTGTCATTGAAACCATCGACCTGCATTGCCTGCGCCATGCCCGGCAGCTGCAATGCAAACGTAATCCGGGAGTCGTACTGCACGTGGATCAAACCGGCCTGTACAACGAGATTGCCGTAAGAGAAATCGCTGCCATGCACCGATCCGATTTATCCCTGTTGATTTCGGATTATGAAATGGAACTGCTGCAGAGCCAATTCGGTGTCAGCCATAATATCATCCATCTCTGTCCGTTTATGTTTGAAAAGCAACACATGCATCTGTCATCCCCGCCCTTCGGGCAGCGTGCGCACTTCATCAGCATCGGCAATTTCCGGCATGCACCGAACTGGGATGCTGTGCTGTGGATGAAGCAACAGATATGGCCATTGATCAGATCCCGGTTACCGGAGGCACAACTGCATATTTACGGGGCTTATGCACCGCCAAAAGCATGGGCATTACATCAGCCGGACAGTGGCTTTCATGTGCTTGGCCGGGCCGACCGGGTCAGCACTGTGATGCAACAGGCGAAGGTGTGTCTGGCACCGCTACGATTCGGAGCCGGGATTAAAACCAAACTGGCCGATGCGATGCTCAATGGCACACCCAGCGTGACTACCTCCATCGGTGCTGAAGGCATGCAGCGTAATTTACCATGGGCCGGAGATATTGCCGATAGTGCCGAAACATTTGCCGATGCTGCTGTATCCCTCTATCTGGATGCAGATCAATGGGTTCAGGCGCAAAACAATGGTTTCAGGATCGTTGAGCAGCTGTTTGATGCGCATCGCAATGGCGAAGCGTTAATTCAACGCCTGTTGCAGGTGAAGAAAACCCTCGCTTCTCATCGGCAACAGCAATTTACCGGCTTGATGCTCAGGCATCATCATCAGCGCAGTAGCGAATTCATGTCACGCTGGATTGAGGCCAAAAACAAGCTCGCCGCATTGAACCTGAGTAAGCACTGATTGATTCCGTGCTTACCCGCAGCTCATTGATGGCCTGCTTTGCCTGTCCGGACTTTTTCAGGATGGTCATCAATCAACATGCCCCAAAGAGCCGGCAGGCGGATTTTACAATCAATGAAAAAATCGGTTCAGGAAACCAGATGGTCCACATTGGCATAATAAATGCTGAAATAGAGCAGCATAATCATGGCTACGGGCAGTTTATTGCGGATTAAATCTGTGATCATCTTGTTCATATGACGGTGTTGCATCACTGCCTCCTTTGGTCCGGCTCGACAGGACAAGCTTAGGAGCACCTGAAATGTGCAACTGTGATACAGGTTACGCTTTACAGAAGTGTGCGCATATGGCACACGAACAAGCTTAGCCCGGGCTAAGCCTTTGAACGGGCAGTGATTTCGATCAGGTGGTAACCGAACTGTGTTTTTACCGGACCGTGTACCTTGTGCAGTTCGGCAGAGAAGACAACGTCGTTAAACTCCCTGACCATCTGCCGCTCCCTGAATTGCCCGAGATCACCACCTTTCTTGCCGGACGTGCAGGTTGAATGCTGTCTGGCGATATCGGCAAAAGCGGCACCGTTTGCAATCTCGGTTTTCAATTGTTCACATTGTTTTTTGTCGGCGACAAGAATGTGCCGTGCCGATGCGGTCGCTCTTTTTTTGCGCCATCCTGCCATGATTCACCTTCCTTTTTTCGGGTTTATCCACCAGCCAGACGTGCTTTGTAACCCGCTTTATCCAGCAATGCCAGCAGTTTTTCCCGGTGGTCGCCCTGAATTTCCAGAGAGCCGTCTTTAACCGCACCACCGCTGCCCAGCTGGCTTTTCAGTTGTTTTAATAACCGTTTCAACTCCGGGTCATTCAGCGGAAGCCCGTCGATCACAGAGACTGTTTTACCCCCGCGCCCCTTGCTTTCGCGCCGGATACGCACAGCCTGTTTGTTCGGGTTTTTTATCACAGGTGCTGCGGCCTGTTTCGGGCGCTTCTTATTGATGCCGTGTTTTTTCTGCATCGATTTATCCAGCGAACCGTGTTCTGTGCTATACACCAGCCTGCGATTATCATTCATCTGTTGCTCCTGTATAGGCCAATACCACCCTTTTTAAATGTGCTCTGCAAGCATGTATAGAGGGCCCGGAGCCCTTTCAGTGTTTAGGGAAGAATATATATTTTCCAACGTTTCTTCATGTATTACAGGCCCCCGATAAAGACCACACTGGAATGCAGGTTGCTGGCAATGATAGGCTTGGGCATCATTCGCAGGTTATTATCCAATATATTTTGCCGGGGGCGATATGTCTGCAAAGCAGAAACAGGCTGCTGGCATCACACATGAAGGCATCTTTTTCGCACAGGAACAGCTGCACGAGATGCATGATCAGATGCTGTTTATTCGTCGAT
>JAUZQH010000002.1 GCA_030951065.1 Mariprofundus sp.
TGCGAACTGGAAATCCACGCCGCCAACAACGCTTATTATGATATCGAACGCTTCGGTATCCATTTCACCGCCAGCCCCCGTTTTGCCGATATGTTACTGGTAACCGGGCCTGTCACCCGCAATATGGAAACGGCCCTGAAAATGACGTTCGATGCCATGCCGCAGCCTGCGCTGGTGGTGGCTATGGGCGATTGCGCTGCCAATTGCGGCGTATTCGGCAAGGACAATTATGCCATCGCCGGTGCGGTTGCCGATATTATTCCGGTGGATGTGGTGATTCACGGTTGCCCGCCGACACCCACTGATATTATTCGCGGCATTCTTCACGCCATCGGAGAATAAACACTGCTGCACAGTGTTTCCCGACTTGCCTAAGTTTTTCAATCTCCTAGCTTTCCGCTTTCTGTTGCAGGATATGTAATAGTCCAATGAGGTATCCATGAAAGTTCTCGTAGTCGGTGGCGGTGGTCGTGAACACGCATTATGCTGGAAATTAAAGCGTTCGCCTTCGGTTGGTGAAGTGGTGTGTGCGCCGGGAAATCCGGGCATTGCCGTTGAGGCGCGTTGTATGCCGGTCGGGGCGGAAGATATCGACGGGTTGATGGCATTGGCGGCTGCCGAACAGCCTGATCTGGTCGTTGTCGGGCCGGAAGTGCCGCTGGTGGCAGGCTTGGGCAACCGCTTGCGTGAGAAAGGCTTTGCTGTGTTCGGACCGGACAAGGCCGCTGCGAATCTGGAAGGCAGCAAATCATTCTCCAAACGCCTGATGCATGAAGCCGGTGTACCGACGGCACGTTTTGAAGTGCATGTGAATATCGATGAAGCGATTGAGACAATCTGCAGCTGGGGTGCGCCGATTGTGGTCAAGGCATCGGGTCTGGCGGCTGGCAAGGGTGTGATTGTCGCCCAAACCGAAAAAGAGGCTATCGATGCGGTGCGTGATATGCTGGCCGGCAATGCATTCGGCGAGGCCGGAGCGCAGGTGGTGATTGAGGAGTGCCTGATCGGGGAAGAGGCCAGTTG
The DNA here is from genome assembly GCA_030951065.1 of Mariprofundus sp. Taxonomy (GTDB): domain Bacteria; phylum Pseudomonadota; class Zetaproteobacteria; order Mariprofundales; family Mariprofundaceae; genus Mariprofundus. The sequence continues at coordinate 1,024 of JAUZQH010000002.1, forward strand.
TTTGTTTATTGTTTCCGGCGATACGATTGTGCCGCTGGCATCATCACAGGATCATAAAGCATTGCTGGAAGGAGATCAGGGACCGAATACCGGTGGTATGGGGGCCTATTCACCGGCGCCGTGTGTGACCGATGCTGTGGCGGATGAAATATTGGAAACCATTGCCCGGCCCATTATCGCCGCTTTGAAAAAGAAGGGCGCCGAGTTTATCGGCACCCTGTACGCCGGTGTGATGTTGACTGATGATGGCCCGAAAACACTGGAGTTTAATGTACGCTTTGGTGATCCGGAATGCCAGCCGCTGATGCGTCGTTTGAAATCCGATCTGGGTGAAGTATTGCTCGCTGCTGCTGAAAAACGGCTGGATGGCATCGAACTGGAATGGGAAGAAGGCTCAGCACTGTGCGTGGTCGTGGCATCCGACGGTTATCCGGGCAGCTTTGAAAAAGGCCAGCCCATTGGTGGTCTTGATGCGGTAGCCGCAGCGGGAACGACTGTATTTCATGCCGGCACTGCCGAAAAAGACGGCGTGATTGTGAATGCCGGTGGCCGTGTGCTGGGCGTAACCGCCGTGGCACCTACGGTTCGGGAAGCACAACAAACAGTTTACCATGCCCTGGAATATCTGGATTGGCCGGGCGGATTTTATCGACAGGATATTGGCTATCGCGCTGTCGAAAGGGAGAGTTGAGTGGAACCTTTGGATGTATTGATATTGATGGGAAGTAAATCTGACCGGCCGATTATGCAGAAAGCCGAGGCTGTGCTTGATGAGTTCGGCGTGGCATATAAAACCCTGATCCGTTCTGCTCACAGGACGCCGGAGGCAACGGAGCAGGCGGTCAGAGATGCCGAAGCCGCCGGTTGTAAGGTGTTTATTTGCGCAGCCGGAATGGCAGCGCATCTGGCTGGTGTGGTTTGCTCCAAAACCGTGAAACCGGTCATTGGCGTACCCATTGCTTCAGGCCCGTTACAGGGTGAGGACGCACTGCATTCCACGGTGATGATGCCGCCGGGATTGCCGGTGGCGACTGTTGGTATCAACGGTGCCAGGAATGCCGGCCTGCTGGCCGTGCAGATGCTGGCCCAGAATGATGAAACACTGACCCGGCTATTGAAGGCTGACCGAATAGCGCAGGCCGAGGCCATTCTTTCTGAGGTATAATCAAACCCGGGGTAAACTGGCAGCGCTGCGAAGCGCTGTTTTGCTCAGGCAGGGCGGGCTGCTTGCACATCATACCGCAACGCTGCCCGGCGTTGCCGGCAATCCGAATTCTCCAGCATCTATCGCTAAACTCATCCGGTTCAAACAACGTTCAGGGCCATTCCTGCTGCTGGCTGATTCGATTGCAACGGCAATGTCGCTGGCGCGGTTTCACTCTCCGGAACTCAGACGTCAGGCCCGGACTGTATGGCCGGGAGCGGTGACGCTGATGTTTGCCGCCAGGCCCGGGTTACCGTCATGTTGTTATCATAAAGGCATGATTGCGGTGCGAGTGGATGGCAGTGTGCAGACACGCCAGCTGGCCGCAGCATGCGGTGGGCTGGTCATCTCCAGCAGCCTGAACCGCAAAGGGAAAAAGCCATCACAGTCGGATTTAACATACGCCATGCGTTTGCACCGTTTTGGCCTCACTTGCCTTGCCGGGGAGGCGTTTTCCGGCAAAGCCTCATCGATATTACGTGTATGGCGCAATGATTCCACCATAATCCGGCCATGACGCAGCAATGATGAATGGCTAACATGCCGCGCATGCAAACTTTACCCGATCTATTGAAATCACTGTGGCAGCGCATCGGCTCGATGTCGCTGGCTATTATTCTTCTCGTAGTACTGTCGATCGCATCGGTGATTGGCACGGTGCTGCTGCAAAATCAGGACCAGGCTGATTATCTGCAGCAGTTCGGGCCGTTGTGGTACTGGGTGTTCCGTTCGCTGGGCCTGTTTGATATGTACCATACATGGTGGTTCATGAGCATGCTCGGTTTTTTGATGGTGTCGCTGTCATCATGATTGTGGCGCACTGTACCGAAAATGCTCAAGGAAATGCGCACGCGCAAAGCCACCGTGGCCGAAAAGTCCCTGAAGCGATTCCAGTATCTGCATGACTGGAGGCTGCCTGCGGAAATGGATATTGCGCATGTGCAGCAGACTTTCCGAAAACGCCTTCGGGGCTGGGAGTTTAGAGAAGCAGAACAGGATGGCGTGCAATATATTCGTGCCGATAAAGGACGCTGGAATAAATGGGGCTATATTCTGGTGCATTCAGCGATTCTGGTTATTCTTGTCGGTGGCTGGATGGGTTCGGAGTACGGATTCCGCGGTAATATGGCGGTGCCCGAAGGCCAGTCAGAGAGTGAAATTTCCTTCCTGCAGGGTACGGAAACAGGGCATTTGAAAATGCCGTTTGAAGTGCGCTGTAACAGTTTTTCGATCGATTTCTTTCCGACCGGAGCTCCCAAGGAGTTCCGCAGTAACCTGACCATTATCGATAACGGCAAGGAAGTACTGACCAGCGATATTATCGTCAATGAGCCGCTGTACTATAAAGGTGTGCGAATTTATCAGGCCAGTTTCGGTGATGGGGGTTCGGATATCACCTTCAAGCTGTTTCATATGGATGGCTCGGAGAAGATCAGCTATGCCAAGGTGCAGGTCTATAAAACATGGAAGGATGAAAAGACCGGCACGTCGATCAAGGTGACCGACTTCAAGCCGTACAATGTCGAGAATATGGCCAATCCGGGGGAGCCCAAAGATTTTCAGGATCTGGGTCCTGCGGTTGAATATGAGCTGCGCGGCCCCGGTTTGAAGCCGGTCAAGATCAAGGCGTTCATGAATCCGTTTATAGATGCCAAAGGTGTTAATCAGGGTTCGTTTTTGATGGTGTCCCTGACCGGTGACAAACAAGACTACAAACCGGTGGCGCTGGGGCTGGATTTGACCAATCCGGTGGAGTGGAAGCTGTTTCATGCTTTTATGCGGCAGCTGGCCGTAGTCGGCAAACAATCCAAACAGGCCAATTTGACCGCATTTAAAAAGGCGATGGCCGAAGTGTTTGGCGAAGGTAATCGACCGGAAGGTTTCCAGGCCATGGCCATGCGTACCTTACAGGCGATCAATATGTTGTCAGCTCTGCCTTGGCCGTTGCTGCCGATGCTGGACGATTTCGATCAGCATTATTACACCGGCCTGCAGCTGGCCAAGGATCCGGGCATGAATGTTGTCTGGTTTGGCAGCGCCATGCTGGTGATTGGCCTGTGCATCATGTTCTATATGCCGCATCGCAAACTGTGGTTGATTGTCAGACCTGTATCGGGTGCTTTGCACATCAGTCTGGCGGGTATGGCAAATCGCAATCACCTTGTTTTTAATCAGGCTTTTAATGATATATTCACACAACTTGATAAGGATTTCGCCCAGGGTAAATCCTGAACACTGTAGGTGATCAACCCCGTAGGGCGACCTTGGGAAATGAATAGAGGAGAAGTTTATGACTGCTACGACTGCTGAAACCGGTTTTGCGACCATGCTAAATCAGGGGCGATGGGCATGGATGCGCTTTACAGCCTATCTTGGCGCGATGGCGGGCATTGCTGCTATGGCCATGTATGGTTCTTCAGGTGCGTATGAAGAAAATGCCTTTTTGTATCAGATATTAAGTATGAAAGGCTTGCTATGGGGTGGAACTGGCGCGCTGGCCGGGTGCGGCCTGGCTGTTGTTGCAAGTACCCTCAAGCCAACACTGCTGGAGACCAAAATGGCGCGTAATACGGTGCCATGGCTGGATGGCTTCGTCTTGATGGTCATACTGGCTTCTATCTGGGCGCTGTTCGAACCGAGCCAGAGCCAGATTTCCTATCAGGATCAGTCCAATCTGTTTGCCGGTCGTGTTATTATGGCGATGAATGTGATCTTTATCTTTTCGGCTGTATCCTATATCGCGTATCTGTTTGCGCCGGAGTCATTTATCGGTCGTATCGCCACCTGGTCTGCCTATGCCGGCATCTATCTTGGCGGTTCAGCGTTATTGTTGCGCTGGCATGAGTCCTATCTGTTTGATATGGAAATCGGCCATGCGCCGGTATCCAATCTGTATGAAGTCTTTATCCTGCTATTCTGTATTACTGCGGCGGTTTATCTGGCGCTGGAGAAACGTTACCAGGCCAAGGCTATGGGGGCGTTTGTTCTTACGCTGGTATCCGTCGGTGTGTTTTTCGGTATCTGGCTGGATTCCGTCGGTCAGGGCGATATCAAACCGCTGGTTCCCGCGCTACAATCCTACTGGATGAAGATTCATGTGCCGATGAATTTTGTCGGTTACGGTTCCTTTGCAGTGGCATGTGGTGCAGGGATGGCTTATCTGGTTCGTTATCGTCTTGAAGCGAGTGGCGGCAAATCAAAAATGCTGGCGATTTTCCCATCACTGGAGCAACTGGACCAGCTGGCTTACAAAGCTGTGGCGATCGGATTCCCTGCTTTCACACTGGCAACGATTCTGGGAGCTGCATGGGCTGCTGAAGCATGGGGTGGCTATTGGTCATGGGATCCAAAAGAAACATGGGCTCTTATTTTATGGCTGATCTATGGTGCTTATCTGCACGCCCGCGTTTCACATGGCTGGCATGGCAAGGCACTGGCCTGGTGGGCTGTAGCCGGGTTCCTGGTGACGGTATTCTGCTTCCTTGGCGTGAATATGTATCTTTCCGGCTTGCATTCATACGGTCGTCTCACATAAGTCACATTCCTGTGTTATCATTGCCCCCAAGCTAGGGTTACGCTGATTCGCAGGCTACCTTGCAGGCCATGGATGGCCTGCCCAAACCAGGGGCTGCAAGTGTCTGGTTTGTAAGCGGGGGTAAAACCATGCTTTTGCCCGAGTGAACTGATTTTTTTCCGGAGGGGAATAAATCAGTATCTCCCTCAAGGGGCCTTATATTGAAGCCATTACGTAAAATTATCTTTCCGGCTGCAGGTATGGGGACGCGGTTCCTGCCTGCAACGAAAGCCAGCCCGAAAGAAATGCTGACGATTGTTGATAAACCGCTGATTCAGTACGGCGTTGAAGAAGCGTTGGCGGCCGGTATGGAACAGATTATTATGATTACCGGTCGCGGCAAACGCGCTATCGAGGATCATTTTGATATTTCGGCCGAGCTGGAAGCCAACCTGAAAAGTGCCGGCAAGGAAAAACTTTATAAAAAAGTATCTTATGTCGCACGTATGGCCGAAGTGATTTATGTACGTCAGAAACAGGCGATGGGACTCGGGCATGCTGTCCTCTGCGCCCGTCACTGGGTTGCAGATGAAGCCTTTGGCGTTTCGCTGGCAGATGAATTGATTATACACGACAAGCCTGCCATGCAGCAATTGCGCGAGGTATATGAACAAACAGGTTGCTCGGTACTTGGTTTAATGCAGGTACCCGCCGATCAGGTTTTCAAATATGGAATTGTTGATTATCAGGCTGATGAAAATGGTCTCCTCAGATTGACGGATATGGTTGAAAAGCCGGCACCGGAAGATGCGCCATCGAATATGGCTATTGTAGGGCGATACATTTTTACGCCACGACTGATGGAACTGTTACGTGAAACCAGGCCGGGTAGCGGCGGCGAAATTCAGCTGACTGATGCGATTGCGGTACTGGCAAAAGAAGAGCCTGTGTACGGGGTCCTGCTTGAGGGTCAGCGTTTTGATGCCGGGAATCCGGAGGGCTTTTTACTGGCGAATACCCTGCTCGGGCTCCAGCATGAGCAATACGGAAAAGCATTGCGGCAGGCGCTTAAGGAAGTGCTGAACAAACCATGATCCGCGATGCCGCATGTAAAATGAATGATTTCAGCGTTAAAGATTTGAGCCATAGCAGTGCTATGCCTTGCTGTCTTTGCCTTGAATTCATCCATTCTCCATTGCCGTCTGATCGAACCGGATTTACTCATAACTTCTCTGAAGAACACTTGTGACAAATCCGAACCATCATATCAGCAGGCAGCCGAATATTCTGGCGCTGGACACGGCTTTCGGCGAAATTGCCGCCTGCATTATCAAAGGCGGGCAGGTTTATATATCGCCTCCGGATGCGCGCAGTGCCGGTAAAACCCGCTCCACCAGCATTATTCCAACGATTCACCAGTTGTTGCTACAGGCCGGATTGAACTGGAAGCAGCTTGATGTGCTGGCGTTTGGTGCCGGCCCGGGTTCTTTTACCGGCCTGCGTATCGGGGCGGCAACGCTTGCCGGCATGAATGCCGGGTTGCATATGCCTGTTGTGCATCTCTCCTCGCTGGCCATTACAGCCAGACAGGTTGTAACAGGATTGGCCGAACCAGGAGAGCCTGCAACAGAAAAAGCCATTTATGTGCTGGAAGATGCCAGAGCCGGTGAAGTGTTTGTCGGGCATTATCAGAATGGCAGGGCCATGCAGCCAGATGCCTGTTTGAGCTGGCAAGATGTAGATGCATTTACGCCGGAGCTGTTTTGCTGCAACAGTACACCGCCGGTTCAACTGAATCATTGGCAGCGTTTGCCACTCACCATACCACGCAGTCGGGCGCTGGCGGTTGAGGCGGAAGCGGTTTGTTCGCGGGTGAAGGAATTGAGCTGTCTGCCTGTATACCCGGCACCTGTTTATCTGCAATTATCTCAGGCGGAGCGGCAGGCGAATGGATAATCGTAAAACACGCGTATTGTTTGTCTGTCTGGGCAATATCTGCCGTTCACCGCTGGCAGAGATCATCGTCAGGGCGGCAGCGGAAACCCGCAGTCTGCATCATTACCATTTTGAGTCAGCCGGTACAGGAGACTGGCATGTGGGTGGTTCTGCTGATCCGCGCTCTGCAGCCAAGGCGCGCGAATACGGGCTGGACCTGAGTGCACACAGGGCGCAGCAAATTACAGCGCAAAATTGCAATAACTGGGACTGGTTTGTTGCGATGGATGCTGAAAACAGGTCGGAATTACTGCGTATGGGGGTACCGGAGTCGCGATTGTTGATGATGCGGCAATTTGAAAACGAAGCACATATTGCTGATGTACCTGACCCATATTATGGTGGCCCGGATGGCTTTGAGCATGCGTTCCGGATGTTGGCGGAAAATGCAGAGGCTTTGCTGGATTATCTGGAAAGTCAGCAATGATACCATTCATGCGGTTTGTTTGAGCCATTATTTCTGATGAGATGGAAGAAAACATCACAAACCGGATTTTAGCGCTTGATTAATTGGTCCGGCGGCGCTAGAAATCGCGCCCCTTTAATGGGCCTGACTTTTTCAGGACGTGATGCTGATCTATTTCACGGATTGAATAAGGCCGGAGCCTAGAATACTACGGAGAAATGACGTGAAAGCTGACATTCATCCAGAATATCTTGCATCCAGGGTAACTTGTGCTTGCGGGAATACATTTGAAACGCGCTCAACCAAAGGCGACATTCATGTCGAAATTTGTTCTGCTTGCCATCCCTTTTATACCGGCAAACAGAAGATTGTCGATACTGAAGGCCGTGTTGAACGTTTCTACAAGAAATACGGCAAGCCTGCGAAAGCTGCGTAAGGCACGGAGATTTATATGTACGCTGTAATTAAAACAGGTGGTAAACAGTACCGTGTCCAGGAAGGCGATATCCTGCGCGTTGAAAAACTGGATACTGAAGCCGGCAATGAAATCACCTTTGACGAAGTTCTCATGGTTGGTGAAGGCGCGGCAATCAAGGCGGGTGCCGATGCGGCCAATGCAACGGTCACCGGTGTTGTGACTGAAAGTGGTCGTGGTCAGAAGATTGTGGTGTTCAAGAAGCGTCGCCGCAAGAATTATCGTTTGACCCAGGGACATCGCCAGAGCTACAGCTCTGTTCGCATCGAAAAAATCAACACGACAGTTGGCAAGGAGTAACCCATGGCACATAAGAAAGCTGGTGGTTCCAGTCGTAATGGACGCGATTCTAATTCCAAGCGCCTTGGCGTAAAGAAATATGGCGGTGAAGCAGTGATCGCCGGTAATATTATTGTACGTCAGCGCGGCACAAAAATCCGTCCGGGTGACAATGTAGGCTGTGGTCGTGACTACACCCTGTTTGCTTTGGCCGACGGTAAGGTTGAATATTACAAGCGTGCCGGTCGTACAACCGTTCGTATTACCGAATAGGATTGCTTGAGTTCGAAGTTCAAAGGGGGTGCGCTGGTCGCACCCCCTTTTTTTGTAAAAACATTTTACCACGAAGACACAAAGGCCCAAAGAAAATCAAGACGGGTTTTTACTTTGTGCCTTCATCCCCCAGGGATATGCTCTTTCGGGGGCGAAATTCACCTGATGCCTTTGTGGTTCAGACTTTTTAATGGTGTAATACAGCATGCGTTTTATTGATGAAGTAAAAATCGAGGTTCGCGCCGGCAATGGCGGTGCAGGGTGCACGTCATTTCGGCGTGAAAAGTATATTCCCAAGGGTGGACCGGATGGTGGTGACGGCGGTCGTGGCGGGCATGTTGAATTTGTGGCATCCGGCAGGAAAAACACCTTGCAGGAACTGTATCTGCGTAAACGGCTGATTGCCAAAAATGGTCAGCCGGGTATGGGTTCGGATTGCCATGGCAAAAACGGCGAAGACATCATTATGGAAGTACCCATCGGAACCATGGTACGCGATGAGGATGGACACTTGCTGGCTGATCTGTCGGTAGAAGGCGAATCCTATATTCTGGCCCGTGGCGGTGAGGGCGGTCTGGGGAACGCCCGTTTTGCTACCAGCACCAATCGGGCACCGCGTTATTCACAGTCGGGAACTGAAGGTGAGCAGGGTATTCGCTTCCTTGAGTTGAAATTAATGGCAGATGTTGGCCTGGTGGGATTACCCAATGCCGGGAAATCGACATTGCTCGCCCGTATTTCCAATGCCAGGCCCAAGATTGCTGATTACCCCTTTACAACCTTGAAGCCAAAACTGGGCCAGGTGTTTATGGATGACGGTGACGGTTTTGTCGTAGCCGATATTCCCGGCCTGATTGAGGGTGCCCATGAAGGGCGAGGGCTGGGCGATCGCTTTCTGCGCCATATTGAACGTACGGCCGTGCTGTTACATCTGGTTGATGCCTGTTGCGAAGATGGTAAAAGTGTAGCTGAGCAGATTGCTGAAATTGAAATCGAGTTGAAAGGGTATGGCGAAACGCTATGGCAAAAGCCGAGACTGTTGGTGCTGAACAAAATCGATGCATTACTGGACGAAGAGAAAGAGATGGCTCTTACCGCTGCCAGACAGACAGGAATGCAGATATTTATGATTTCAGCAGTCAGCGGTGAGGGTGTGCAGCAACTGTTGCATCATATCTATGCACGGGTTCTGGATGTGCGCCAGCAGACCCAGGCCAGGAAAACAGTCGGGCACGAGACAGATCATGATGGCATTGAGGATGAGGCTGGAGCATCAAAATGATTCATTGTAGAGCTGACCTTGCGAATGTTCGCCGTGTGGTGGTGAAAATTGGCAGTTCTCTATTGGCCGATGCCGAATCCGGTATCCGTCAGGACGTGGTAGATCATCTGGTTGATGAACTGGCCGGGCTGATCGTTGCCGGTAAGCAGGTTGTGGTAGTGACGTCCGGCTCAGTGGCGCTGGGGCGGGTGCGTCTGGGCTGGGTGGGTCGTAAACTCTCTGTGCATGAAAAACAGGCGGCGGCGGCTATTGGCCAACCCAAGCTGATGCGTGCCTATGCCAGAGCCTTTGCCCGTCATGATCTGAGTGTGGCGCAAATGCTGCTGACCAAGGATGATCTCAGACATCGCCGCCGTTATCTCAATACCAGCAATACCAGTGAAACACTGTTTTCAGCCGGTGTGGTCCCCATAGTGAATGAAAATGACACGGTCGTGGTGTCTGAAATCAAATTTGGCGATAATGACAGTCTGGGTGCACTGGTAAGCCTGGTTGTTGATGCTGATCTGGTCGTTATGCTGACCGATGTGCCCGGACTTTACGACCGTAACCCCGCCGAGCATGAGGATGCCAGGCGCATTGGTATCGTACCTCACCTGAACGACGAACATATTGCCATGGCTGATGATACAGGTTCCTCTTTTGGAACCGGAGGTATGGCAAGCAAGCTGGCTGCCGCCCGCGTGGCGACCCGGGGCGGTGTGGCTGCTGCTATTATCAGCGGCAAGGAAAAGGGGATGCTAACTCGGTTGTTGGCTGGTGAAGATGAAGGCACATTGTTTCTTTGTGGTGTGGATCGGCAGAGCAAGCGTCAGCACTGGATCACTGAAGTGCTGCATTCGGCAGGAGAGATTCATATTGATGCAGGAGCAGCCAGAGCATTGCTGGAACAGGGAAGCAGTTTACTGCCGGTGGGCGTAACTGCAGTGGAAGGGGTGTTCGACAAGGGCGATTGTGTAGAAATTGTTGGCCCGAATGGTGTGATAGCAAAAGGGTTATGTAATTATACAGCTGAAGAGATGCGTCTCATTATGGGGCATGCCAGCAGCGACATTGAGGCTATTCTCGGGTTCCATGACTTTTCATCGGTAATCCATCGCGATAATCTGGTTTTGATCCCGCAAAAAGCACTCTGATATGGGTGTCCACAGCAACGCATGCAGCGGTTTTGCCTTTGCTTACAAATCAAGCACTTGCGTGTTTGATTTGGCAGCCCGTCCGTGGGCTGCACGGAAGCACTGACACATCAGCGCTTCCTTAGGGTTTTCCTTCATGTTCGATGTGGTGAAGAATTAAGCAGTTTTAGTAAAACAGGGAGTAAAATAGTCATGGGAACAGATGCAGTAACAGTGATGTCGGCACTGGGTCGGCGGGCAAAAGATGCAGCCAAAGCCATGCGCATGGCGGAAACATGCGCCAAGAACAAAGCGCTGCAGCTGGCTGCGGCTGTGATACGCCGTGAAATGAAGGAGATTCTGGCGGCCAATGCCATGGATATGCAGGCGGCCGAAAAGAATGGTCTCGATGCAGCGTTGAAGGACAGGTTGATGCTCAATGGTGATCGCGTTGATGCCATGGCGGAAGGGCTGGAACAGATTGCAGCACTGCCGGACCCTGTGGGTGCTATTGATAACTTGCGCTACCGTCCTTCCGGTATTCAGGTTGGCCATATGCGTGTGCCTTTGGGTGTGATCGGGATCATTTATGAATCGCGTCCAAATGTGACTGCAGATGCCGCCGGTCTGTGTCTGAAATCCGGCAATGCGGCGATATTGCGCGGTGGATCTGAAGCCATTCACTCCAACCGGGCCATTGCGGCCTGTTTGCGACGCGCTCTGGTCGATTCCGGTTTGTCACAGGATGCGGTGCAACTGGTAGATTCAACCGACCGTGCGCTGGTCGGAGCGCTGTTGCAAAGCGAACAATATGTCGATGTAATTATTCCCCGTGGTGGCAAATCGCTGATAGAGCGCGTGGCGGCCGAATCGCGTGTCCCTGTGATTAAACATCTGGACGGTATTTGCCATGTTTATATTGATGCCGCAGCGGATGCTGACATGGCATTGAACATTGCCATGAATGCCAAAACCCATCGCTACGGGGTATGTAATGCGATGGAAACATTATTGATTCATCAGGATGCTGTTTCAGCTTGTACCGCTGTGATTGTACAGGCCATGCTGGACAAGGGTGTGGAGGTTCGGGGCTGTGAACGAACAAGGACTGCAGCAGCAGGGCTGGATGTAAAAGCGGCAACGGATGAGGATTGGGCGACGGAATATTTGTCGCCGGTACTTTCCATTCGCGTGGTGGATAATTTTGAGCAGGCGGTAAATCACATCGCCGAGTTCGGTTCCGGCCATACGGAGAGTATCGTCACCGGAAGTTACGAGGCAGGGCAGCGGTTCCTGCGTGAAGTGGATTCCGCCTCGGTGATGTGGAACGCCAGCACCCGATTTGCCGATGGTTTTGAGTATGGCCTGGGTGCTGAAATCGGAATTTCAACTGATCGCTTGCACGTTCGGGGTCCGGTAGGTCTGGAAGGATTAACCACGCAGAAATGGATTGTGCTCGGCAACGGTCAAGTGCGTTAGAGGTGCACTTGTTCAGAGGTTTTCCTGTAAAACGGGTGCCGTTTTTTTATTCTGCCGAGGATATTATGATCCTGTTATGCAGCAGAATCAAATCAGGGCAGTCTGAAATATTGCGTTAGCATCTGTTGTGAATACGGCGTTGGCGGGAAAACACATCGGGCTTTTTGGTGGTTCATTTGACCCGCCGCATAATGGGCATATGGCGCTGGTGCAGGCCGGTCTGGATATGGGGCTGGATGAGGTATGGGTAATTCCGGCGTTGCCGGTGCATCGTGAATTATCCGGTATGGCCGATGGAAAGACGCGTTTTGAGTGGCTGCAGCAGATATTTTCAGCTCAGCCCGAAGTCAGGGTGCTGGATTGGGAAATCGTGCAGAAAGCCCCCACACCGGCAGTGACGACATTACGTCGGTTCCAGCAGCAATTTCCGGAAACGGTGCCATGGCTGATGCTGGGAGCGGATGCCTGGGCAGGTCTGGAGTCGTGGCAGCAATACCCTGCCCATAGAGGCTTGTGCAATGTGGCCGTGTTTGCGCGCTCGGGAATTGCAGCAGATATTGTTGCTTCCCATCAAGGCTGGCAGCGACTGGAATCCCGGGACTGGCCGGGTGCTGATGGTTCGGGGTACTGGTGTTATATCCCTGTCGATCTGCCCGATATTTCGGCTACGGAAATTCGCTACCGTATTGAACACGGGCGGTCATTGGCAGATCTGGTGCCGCCGGCGATATGCGATGACGTTGAAAAAAAATATATCCTACTGAAGGAGAACATGTGATAAAGGCAGTGCAAAGAAACGAAGATTTTGAAGCCATGACAGACGCACTTGTTGAGGCGCTGGAAGACAAAAAAGCACAGGATGTACTGGTGCTTGATGTGCGCGGTCGTTGCGATTTTGCCGATCGCTTTATTCTGGCCAGTGGGCGCAGTGACCGACAGTTAAAAGCACTGGCGCAATCGGTAAGTGTTGTGGCGCACGACTATGATTTGGCGGCTAAAATTGAAGGGTTGGGGGCATCGGAATGGTTGCTGGTTGATCTGGGCGATGTCATTGTGCACCTGTTTTTGCCCGATGTGCGAGACAGTTTTCAACTGGAGCGATTGTGGTCGGCACCAACAGGCGCCGCTGAAACCCGGTGAAAGTACGGTTGCTGGTGGTGGGCCGCGGTTCCAGAGAACTGTCCGGCTTCGAATCGAGATTTATTGAACGGCTCAAACCATTTTCAGACTGTCAGGTCATCGAGTTATCGGAAGGGCGTGGCAAGCAGGTCACCCAGCGCAAGCAGGAAGAGGAAAAACAGATTTTGAAGCACGTACGCCAAGGGTTTGTAGTGTTTGATGAACGGGGTTCACTGCACACCAGTATGCAGTGGGCGGATTATCTGGGCCGGCTGGCCGGCGATGTACAACAGGATTTTGTGATAGGCGGGGCTGATGGTGTTTCCGATGTGGTTCGGTCCAGGGCTGCGGCTTGCTGGAGCCTGTCAAAATTGACTTTGCCGCATCAGCTGGCGCGCGCAGTCGTACTCGAACAGCTATACCGTGCATTTACAATCATTCAGGGCCACCCTTACCACCGCGTATGACATGGCTGTTTCGATTATTCGCATTATTACTGGTGGCCACCTGGCTGCCGGTGGCCGTCTGCACGGCCGGTTCAGGTCAGGGGATATCTACAGAACAGAAAATTGAGCGCGTCAAGAAAGAGCGCCAGCGTTTGGCGCAGGTGAAAAAGCAGCTTGAGCTGCAACTGGGCAGTATTGGCAAGGAGTTGCACAAGCTGGATATTGCCCTGACCACGGCACGAAAGGCCAGCCGGGATGTGCATGACAAGATAAAGGCCACTGATCAGCAGTTACTGGCATTGAAGCAACAGTCAAAGCAACTGGAAAAGCGTATAAGCGCCCTGAAACAGATCGTTCTGGATCAGGCTATGGCTGCATGGCAACACAGTTCGCATTCCTCCCAGTGGATGGGTGTATTGACCGGCGTATCGGTCAGCGATATCCCACATCGCCGCTTTCTGCTGAATCATGTGATGCGGTCGGAAGAGAATGATCGCCGCGCCTATGCCGAGTCGGTAGCCGAACTTGCGCGGGTGGAAACGGAATTACAAACAAAGCGCCAACAGCTGGAATTATTGAGGCAGGAAAAAAAACAGGCCGAATCCAGACTGATGGCCAGCGTGACAGATAAACGCAAGATGATAAAACGGGTGCGCGATGATGTTCGTGCCAAGGCACGCAAGGACAGCCGTCTGGCACGCGAAGAGAAAGCACTGATGCAGATGCTGGATGATATGGGGGCGGACTTGCTTGCAATTGATCGCCAGCAAACTGCCGGGGTGAGTATTCGGAAGCGAAAAGGACACCTGAAATGGCCGATTCGGGGACGTATCGTGGCCAGTTACCATTCCCGGCCTAAAGCCGGAATGTCGCGCTTGCAGGGTGTCCAGTTAAGGCCGAAAAACCATGCCAGAACAGTGAAAGCCATGGCCGCCGGTCAGGTTCGGTATGCGGACTGGTTTGGCGGCTACGGTCTGATGACCATTATTGATTACGGTGATGGTTTGCTCGGCGTGTATGCCCATAACAATGCCCTGTACAAGCAGTTGGGGGATTGGGTTGAAGAGGGTGAGGTTATTGCTGATGCTGGCAGTACCGGCTGGGTGAACTCGGTGACGCTGTATTTTGAGATCAGGGACCGTGGCAGAGCCGTGAATCCGAAACGCTGGTGTCGGCGTTAATCCACTGGCAGCTTGCGCTGTAGTTGACAGGGCGGCAGGCAGCAAAGCAGGTGCAGTCGTTTGTTTGCCAGTTTGGCCACAGGCCTTGCGGATACGACAGCTTTTTTAGAAGTCAGTATCCATAAGTTTGAAATGATATGGGGTAGATTATGTCTTTGAAATTACGTCGTGTGCTAATGGGTACGGGAATAGCGCTGGTTCTGGCTGTCGGGGTGATGGTCTTGAAGCCGGGAAGTCTGTTCGTACAGGCCGATGCGGCTACGGATTACCAGCAGTTGCAGAAATTCTCCCGCGTCATGGAAATGGTGCGTCGGGCCTATGTTAAAGATGTGAGCGATGAGGAACTGATCGATGGCGCACTTTCCGGCATGCTGTCCAGTCTCGATCCACATTCCACCTATATGGACAAGGACATGTATAAACAAATGACAGTCGATACCAAGGGTGAGTTTGGCGGTCTCGGTATTGAAATCTCTGCGGCTGAAGGCGGTATCCGAATCGTATCACCCATTGAAGATACACCTGCGGACCGGGCTGGCGTGAAGGCTGGCGATCTGATCATTAAAATCGATGATGAACTGGCGCGGGACATGTCGTTGTCTGAAGGCGTGAAAAAAATGCGGGGGAAACCGGGCACCAGCATTGTGCTGACCATTTTCCGCAAGGGCAGTGATACACCGCTGGAAATTAAAATTGTACGTGCCGTCATCAAGGTCAAATCAGTCAAGAGCGATATGCTGGCACCGGGATATGCTTATTTACGCATTACCCAGTTTCAGGAGCGTACTGCCAGTTTACTGAAGAAACAGATTAAAGAACTGCAAAAACGCGCTGGCGGAAAACTGACCGGTGCAGTGCTGGATTTGCGCAACAACCCGGGCGGACTGCTTAATCAGGCGGTGGAAGTATCCGATATGTTTCTGGATAAGGGGAATATTGTCAGCACCAAATCCAGGGCGGGTAAAAATCTTTCTTTTGATGCGCGTCGTGGGGACGTATTGAACGGTTTGCCGCTGATTGTGCTGATTAATCACGGTTCGGCATCCGCATCCGAGATCGTCAGCGGGGCATTGCAGGATCATCACCGCGCTGTTCTGGTCGGCACGAAGTCGTTCGGCAAGGGTTCTGTGCAGTCGGTGGTGCCTCTGAATGACGGTACCGCTATCAAGATAACCACTGCATTGTATTATACGCCGAGTGGACGTTCTATTCAGGCTACGGGTATTGATCCGGATATTGAGGTGGAACAGGTGTTGCACAAACCGGAAGAAACATCAGAAAGTAAACGCCCGCTGGTATCAGAACGTGATTTGAAAGGGCATTTGGCCAATGGAAATGGCAACAAAAAGAAGGCAAAGCTGCAAAAGAGCAAGGCCGAAGGCCCCAGTGAAGCTATGAAGAAACGTTTGCCGCTGGATACGCAATTGCAGCGTGCGCTGGATTTGCTGAAGGGGTTGCATGCACTCGAGGGATAGTGTTTTCACGGTCTTCTTCTGATTAGCGGATGGCACAAAAAAAGAACATACCATTCTGGCTGGGGCTTGTGCTGGTCATGGTGCTGGTGGCGTTGCTGGCCTTGGTTTTTATGGCACCACAGACTGAAAATGAAACAGAACAATTCAGTGTGCAAATACTGAAAAAACAGCCAGCGCACCCCCCGGCCAGGGAGCCTGCCCCACAGGCCACCGAGCCGATGCCCGAAGTCCCATCCATAGGTCAGTTGATTGAAGCGCTACCGCCGGAGAAATCACTGACTACGATAAGGGCGGATCATGGACTTGCGCTGATCATAGATGATGTCGGTTACAATCTATCTACTCTGAAACGGCTGTTGGCGTTATCGGTTCCGGTGGCCATCTCCGTGCTTCCCGAAGGGCCGTTCGCCGAACAGTCAGCCAGGCTGGCACATCAGTCCGGACAGGTCGTGATGTTACATCTACCCATGCAGCCCATCGACCCGTCACTGCAAATGAGTGAATCATTTCTGCTTGAGGGTATGTCCGAAGAGGCATTGCGCGACACCTTCAAGCGCGACATTGATCGGGTGCCTTTTGCCGAAGGTGTTAATAATCATATGGGTTCGCAGCTGACACAGATGGAGGTACCCATGCAGCAGGTCATGCAGCTATGCCTGGAGCATAGCCTGTTTTTTGTCGATTCGAAAACCAGCAGCAGCAGTGTGGCGGCGACTGTGGCGAAAAGCATGGGGGTAAACTGGGCATCACGACGTTTTTTTCTGGATCATATTATGAGTCCGGAAGCGATGCATCATGAATGGGAGCGTGCCCGTACCTGTGTGAAGAAAGGGCGCCGCTGTATTGTCATTGCCCACCCAAGAGCTGCGAGCGTGGCCTTTCTGGAAAACAACCTGACAAAAGAGGATGCGGCGAATATGGTGTCGATCAAACGGTTATTGAGAGGTGAGCCGCTCACAGGCCAGTCATTGCAACAGCACGATATACGGGGGATACGAAATAAACCATGACCGCATTACGTAAATATCTGCTTGCAGGCATCGTGGCTCTGGCACCCATTCTGGTTGTGGCGGCACTGGTCAACTGGCTCATTTCGATTTCGGATCAGGCCGTGGCATTGATGCCGCCGGTATACCGGCCGGAAGTCCTGCTCGGTATCGATATCCCGGGTCTGGGTATTATCCTGGCGCTACTGTTTATTATCAGTATCGGCGCCCTGACCACACATTTTTTAGGCCATCATCTGATGCGTTTGATCGACAGGGTCATGGAGCGCATTCCACTGGTTCGCACGGTGTACAAGGCGACACGCCAGTTGCTCGAAGCGATATTCGGGGACAGTTCAAATGCTTTCAAGGAAGTGGTTATGGTTCCCTTTCCGCACAAAGGCAGCATGGTCATGGGATTTGTCACCGGAGAAAGCCCGCTCCAGGTTTCCGATGGTGGTGAGCCGTGTGTCTCCGTGTTTGTGCCCTCCACTCCTTTGCCAACCACGGGCTGGTTACTGTTTGTCGAGACTTGCGAGCTGAAACATCTGGATATCAGTGTCGAGGAAGGTATGAAATTGATACTGTCCGGTGGCGCTGTACCCGCCCTGAAAAAGGAAGCCCAATGAGCAAGAAAGCGGATGATGCCAAAGGCAAGGTAGAGGATCTCTCGAGCCGGCGTTTCCAGCAGCTGGCGGATGAAAATCGTGAGCTGAAAGCTTATGTTGCCGAAGTGATGCAGCGGCTTCGGCAGAATGAACGGCTGTTCTCCCGCATGTTCGAGCTTGAATCGCAGGTGTTGAAGTCCACCGATCCGGAAGACCTTTGTTTTACCCTGCTCAGGGCTTTGCGTTCAGGCTTTGAACTGGACTTTGTACGTTTCTGGCTGGATCGCTCCAGCTTTATCGGCGGAAGGAAGCTGGATGCATTGTCCGAGCGTGATCTGGTCTGGATTGAAGAAGGTGAAATTGCGCAGATGGGGCTGATGCGAAAACGCACCTGGCTGATGCAACTGTCATCCGACCATTCCTTTGACTGGCTGACTGAAAAAGACAGCCATCTGGGCTCGATTGCGCTGCTCACACTGGGTGATCAGGATAAGCCGTTCGGCATACTCGGTGTCGGCTCTGTGGACAGGGATCGTTTTGCCCCGAA
>JAUZQH010000020.1 GCA_030951065.1 Mariprofundus sp.
CGAGAATCCTTGTACTTGTGCGGTGACTTGATCACACAGAACTTCCGGATTCTGGTTGGAATCGGAATCGGTCCGCGCACTTCTGCACCTGTGCGTTTTGCTGTAGCCACGATATCTGCTGCACTCTTGTCGAGAATGCGATGATCGAAAGCCTTCAGGCGAATACGAATACTTTGAGTTGCCACGTATGGTCCCCTATTTTACTTACTAATATCGGTAACGACGCCAGCGCCGACCGTACGACCACCTTCGCGAATAGCGAAACGCAGTTCCTTGTCCATCGCAATCGGTGTGATCAGCTCAACATCCATCGAGATGTTGTCGCCCGGCATTACCATTTCTGTGCCTTCAGGCAGTGTAACCGAACCGGTCACGTCAGTCGTACGGAAGTAAAACTGTGGACGGTAACCATTGAAGAACGGCGTATGACGACCACCTTCTTCCTTGTTCAGAATATATGCTTCAGCCTTGAACGTCGTATGCGGGGTGATTGAACCCGGCTTGGCCAGTACCTGGCCACGCTCAACGTCTTCACGCTTGGTGCCACGCAGAAGCACGCCAACATTATCGCCTGCTTCACCCTGATCCAGAAGCTTGCGGAACATTTCAACGCCGGTGCAGGTCGTCGTAACCGTATCTTTAATACCTACGATTTCGATCTCTTCACCAACCTTGACAACACCCTGCTCAACACGACCTGTGACCACGGTACCACGACCGGAGATTGAGAACACATCCTCAATCGGCATCAGGAACGGCTTGTCGACAGGACGTGCAGGGGTAGGAATAAACTCATCCACTGCTTCCATCAGCTTATGAATGGAGCCAGCTCCAATGTCAGACGTATCACCTTCCAGTGCCTTCAACGCAGAACCGACGATGATCGGCGTATCGTCTCCAGGAAAATCATAGGAGTCCAGCAGTTCGCGAACTTCCATTTCAACCAGCTCAAGCAGTTCTTCATCATCAACCATGTCGGCCTTGTTCAGATAAACAACCAGATGAGGTACGTTTACCTGACGCGCCAGCAATACATGCTCGCGGGTCTGGGGCATCGGACCATCCGCAGCGGATACAACCAGAATACCGCCATCCATCTGGGCAGCGCCGGTGATCATGTTCTTTACATAGTCGGCATGGCCGGGGCAATCAACGTGCGCGTAGTGACGCTTTGCTGTCTCATACTCAACATGAGCCGTTGCAATGGTAATACCGCGCTCGCGCTCTTCAGGGGCGCCATCAATATCGCCATAATCCTTGAATTCCGCACCACCTGTCTCTGCCAATACCTTCGTGATCGCAGCGGTCAACGTCGTCTTGCCATGGTCAACGTGACCAATGGTGCCAATTTTAACGTGCGGCTTGGTCCGCTCGTACTTTTCCTTTGCCATTTCGCTTCTCCGTTTTCATTTTATCAACCATTTTTTTCAACCACGACAGATACACTGCAATGCAATAATAACTGCCAAACCTGGAGCCCAGGGCGGGAATTGAACCCGCGACCTCATCCTTACCAAGGATGTGCTCTACCCCTGAGCTACCTGGGCCAGTTCCAAACGTCCAAAGGACAAATGGAGCGGGTGGCGGGAATCGAACCCGCGTCATCAGCTTGGAAGGCTGAGGTGCTACCATTGTACCACACCCGCGTGTCCGAAAAAGCTCAGAGAGGCTTTTCCGCAACTGGTGGAGAGGGCTGGATTCGAACCAACGTAGGCTGAGCCAGCAGATTTACAGTCTGCCCCCTTTAGCCACTCGGGAACCTCTCCGTTACACGCCTTCATAAGCCATGACCCGAAGGTCAACCCAAAAGGGCGCGCGATACTGCATCTTTGCAGCGCACTGTCAAGGCACACTTCAAAAACGACTTAAAATGGAGCCGGCAACAGGATTCGAACCCGTGGCCTGCTGATTACAAATCAGCTGCTCTACCAACTGAGCTATGCCGGCAAGGGTGGCGCATCATACCGAGCAGACAAATGAACTCAAGCATGAATTGAAATTTCATTGAAAAGCAATGAAATCAATAGCATTACGCATGCATGGCCTGGGCCTTTCGTATTCAATTTCACAGTAACCGCTGGGTTGCTTTCATCGGCATTCACTATAAGGAAGCGCTGGACCGAATGGTGCCGGGAAAACCATCTTCCCATGGAAGACCTGCCCAAAGTAGCCGGGTGTACAAACTTTGTGAATGTAGACCTGATTGCAGCGGGTTTGTCGCCGCTTGCCCCGGAACGTGAACTGATTGCGGCCATCCGTATTTGCTATCCGGAATAGGCGTCGTTTGGAAGAATGGCAAGCCGGTCCGGATCGGAGCCGATTCAATCAATGTGAAGGAGAATGAGTCCAGGCGATAACAACATTCGCGGATGGAGGGGCAATACCTGTTTAACGAAAGAGATAGCCGCCTACGGAAAGAATTATTGCGACAGGTGGGGCAATACCGAAGCAGGAACCAGTTCTGAGACATCACCGCCCATGCTGGATATTTCGCGAATAAAGCGGGAGGAAACAAACGTATAATCTTCTCGGGCCATAACAAAGACTGTCTCAATCTGTTCATCCAGTCTGCGATTCATGGTCGCCATCTGAAACTCATATTCGAAATCCGATGCTGCCCGCAGACCCCGCAATATTGCGGTCGCATGATATCGGTGGGCCAAATCAACCAAAAGTCCGGAAAACCTTGCCACTTCAATTTTCGGCTCTGAGACAAAGGTCTCACGTACCATGGAAAACCGTGTCCCGGCATCAAATAACGGCCCCTTGTTCGGATTGTCCGCAACACCAACAACGATACGGTCAAATAACTTCAATCCCCTGGTCACAACATCCACATGACCCAGCGTCACCGGATCAAATGTACCCGGATAAATAGCAGTTCGTTTCATTGAGTGTTCCTCCCGTGAACAGGGTGTTCTGAAAAAGACAGAGCATTCTCGCAGCCCATGAACGGGCTACCATAAATCAAACATAAAGATAGTTGATTTTGTAAGTGATGGAGGAATTTATTCAGTGTTTCCATCAAACATCGCAACCATGCCAAAGACCTTTTTCACTAACAATACCGCTCAGATTGGCATTCGGAGTTACATCAAACGCCGGGTTGTTGGCCGGCACACCCGATGCTGCAATACGAACATGCTGAACCCGGCCTTCTCCATCCAGACCATCCATACACAACACTTCTTCATCATCACGCTGTTCAATCGGAATACTCCCTCCACAAGGGCAATCCTTGTCAAAGCTGGAAGATGGTGCGACGACATACATCGGAACCCCATGCTCTCTTGCCGCCAATGACAACGCATACGTACCGATTTTATTGGCTACATCGCCATTGGCCGCAATACGATCCGCCCCGACAACGATAGCATCTACCTTTCCATTCGCCATCATCCAGGCCGCTGCACCATCTGCCTGAATACGACAGTCTATACCCTCCTGAGCAAACTCCCATGCAGTCAAACGAGCACCCTGAAGCCTGGGTCTGGTCTCATCCACCCATACAAATGGCTTTTCACCAGCCCTGGCCAAATGATAAATTCCAGAGGTCGCCGTGCCCCAATCAACCGCAGCCAGCCAGCCCGCATTGCAGTGGGTAAGAATTCTACGTTGGCCCACAGCAAGCAATTCAGCCATATATTTCCCCATTCGCTGATTGGCCGCCACCTCTGAATCCGCATAGCTTTGAGCGCATTCAATCATCTGACTTGATGTTGGAGATGTTCCTGCACATGTTTGCATCATATCACAGGCATGAAACAGGTTAACTGCAGTTGGCCGCGTCGCTCGAAAACGCGGCAACCAATGATCAAAGAAATTCTTCCTGTCTGTTTTCCAGGCCAGTGCCAGACCATAGGCGGCTGTGGCGCCAATACTTGGTGCACCCCGTACCTGCATGGACTCGATTGCTGCTGCTGCATCTTCAGGATGGCTGCTGATTACCTGCTCAAAACGATGTGGCAACCGCTGTTGGTCGATCCACTGTATACCACCGGACTCAGCATGCCAGTTGACCGCCCTGAACAGAGAACCTTTCACCAGCATAGGTCAACCCTGTTATGATTAGATGCCATAACTATATGTTTATAAAACATTTATTTTCACGATCCAGGGCCTGTTCATACTAATTTTGGCCGTAGCGAAATACCCATTTTTGTTGCGCTGCAAGGCATTTTGAGCGCAATGTGCTGAATGCACATCAGCGAAAAATAACGTAGCAGCGTGCAAAAATGGCATTTCCCGCAGGACTGTGACCGAAGGAAATGCCCTTGGTGCACCCCAAATGAGGCCATTCAGCGTTGCTTGTCGTTTATTTGGATTCACCAAACTTCACTCCTCGCGCCTTGACTGGCCTCATTTGGGACAGCAGCGCTTCGATCAAAATTAGTGTGAACAGGCCCTAGTCAAAGCCTCGACGACTGCAACCCCGTCAAACCAGGTTTAAGCAGCACGCCCCCGGGAATCCAGAAACCACCGGTAGGCATGGGCAAGGCCGTCCCGCAAATGAATGCCGGGAGTCCACCCCATCCTGGCAAGCCGGCTGCTGTCCATCAATTTACGCGGTGCGCCATCCGGTTTTGATGTATCGAAACGAATTTCGCCGGCAAAACCGGTTACCTCGGCAATGAGCCCGGCCAGCTCCGCGATACTCACTTCCTGCCCACTGCCCACATTGATATGCGAAAGCATGGGCTGCGTATTGGCAGCATAAATATCCGCCGGCAAATCGAGCACAAACAGTGACGCCGCCGCCATATCATCCACATGCAGAAATTCACGCTTTGGTGTGCCACTACCCCAGATGGTGACCTTCGGTCGTGAGGTGGCAGATGTGAGACGGGAGATGCGACCCGCAGTTCGGGTCAGGGCCATATCGGACAGGGCATCGTCGGGGATGGGGTCCTGTTGGTCAATGGCATTGAGTGCTTCGAGATCGCCATCCTGAGCCAGCTTGGCCAGATGGAAGCGCCGGATCAGTGCCGGCACCACATGTGAATTCTCCGGATGAAAGTTGTCACCCGGGCCATACAGATTCGTCGGCATCACAGAGCGATAATCCGTCCCATACTGGCGATTATAACTTTCACACAGCTTGATGCCGGCGATCTTGGCGATGGCATAGGGCTCATTGGTGGGTTCCAGTGTGCCTGTGAGTAAGGCATCTTCACGCATAGGCTGTTCTGCCAGGCGCGGATAGATACAGGAACTGCCAAGGAAGAGCAGCCTTTTCACCCCGGCAGACCAGGCCTGATGAATCAGGTTGCACTCGATCATCAGATTGTCGTAGATGAAATCCGCCGGATAGGTGTTGTTGGCGAGGATTCCTCCCACTTTTGCTGCCGCCATAATCACCGTATCGGGGCGCTGTTCGGCCATAAAGTCATGCACGGCATTCTGATTGCACAGATCCAGTTCAGCATGCGTCCGGGTCAATATCTCCAGCTGCTCACCGGTCTGTTGACGCGCTTCCAGCTGACGAACAATGGCCGACCCCACCATGCCGCGATGACCGGCGACATAGACTTTTGCCGTAGGCAAAAGGCTGCTGTGATTTGTGATTTGTGGCTTGCCATTAGCCATGATGCTTATTCCCCACTGAACGAATCAATCCGTACAACATTTTTGATATGACTCCCACTTTACTCTGCAGCACCTGCACTTCATCTTTATGTGCAAGGTTCACTCTTGCAACAATCTCAAACTGGGTATCCAGTTCACTTGCCGAACCAAGCGCCATGTGCAAAAAATGGATAAAATCTTTATCCGTTCTTCGTGCCGCACCTTCGGCAATATTACTCGCAATGGACACCGATGCTCTCCGCATCTGACTTGTCATTGCATAGAGCTCAGATTTCGGGAAAATATCTGTTAGACGATACACATCCACTGACAGATCAATCGCCTTTTTCCAGACATCCAGATCCTTATGCGATTTCATGAAAAGCGGTAACTTGTTGTTGGTGACTTGTGAATGCTCAATGAATCACTGTCTCTGTCTTTACACCAATCACGAATAACAAATCACCCCTCACTCAGTCCTCTGCCTCACTCAATCGCCACAGGGATGTCATGCCCGTGTTTTTTTAACAGTGCATGACGCCGGGCGACCTTGAGATCTTCAGCCACCATCTCGGCACACATCTGCTGTACCGTGATTTCAGGCGTCCAGCCCAGTTTCGCCTTGGCCTTGGCCGGATCACCCAACAGGGTTTCCACTTCTGCCGGCCGGAAATAACGCGGATCGATGCGCACAATCACATCCCCCGCATTCAGGGCCGGGGCCTTGTCACCGTCAATCGATGCAATGATACCTGTTTCCTCAAGCCCTTCACCTTCAAAACGGACGGTGATACCAAGCTCGGCTGCCGACCATTCGATAAACTGGCGCACGGAATACTGTACACCTGTAGCAATCACAAAATCATCCGGTTTGTCCTGTTGCAGCATCATCCACTGCATACGCACGTAATCTTTGGCATGTCCCCAGTCACGCAGCGCGTTCATATTACCCATATACAGGCAGGATTCCAGACCCTGGGCAATATTGGCCAGACCACGCGTAATTTTACGTGTGACAAAGGTTTCGCCGCGCCGGGGCGACTCATGATTGAACAGAATACCGTTACAGGCATACATACCATAGGACTCACGATAATTCACCACAATCCAGTAGGCATACATTTTTGCCACAGCATAGGGAGAGCGGGGATAAAACGGTGTGGTTTCTCTTTGCGGAATTTCCTGAACTTCGCCAAACAGCTCGGACGTCGAGGCCTGATAAAAGCGGGTTTTTTTATCCAGTCCAAGCAACCGGATCGCTTCGAGCAGGCGCAGCGTACCGAGACCATCCACATCGGCAGTATATTCAGGCGATTCAAAGCTTACCGCTACATGCGATTGCGCCCCCAGATTGTACACTTCATCCGGCTGCACTTCCTGCAGAATACGGGTCAGATTGGAGGAATCGGTCAGATCGCCATAATGCAGCACGAAGTTCTTGTTTTCGACATGCGGATCCTGATACACATGGTCGATTCTTTGCGTATTGAATGAGGATGCCCGGCGCTTGATACCATGCACCTCATAACCTTTCTCCAGCAAAAGCTCTGCCAGATACGAACCGTCCTGACCGGTTACACCGGTAATCAATGCTTTTTTCACCCATACACCTTCCTGAACATATATCTGCTTACAGGCGATATGCTAGCCACTGATTCCACGAATTCCCACAGCTTGTGAAAGGGGGCTGAGGAGTGAGTCGCCAGGGTGAATCGTGATGAGCAACGAGTGAAGATAGAAACCTGTTTTCAACTTCCCCTCAGTCCTCAGTCCTCGTTACTCAGTACTACCTCTTTCCGATCCTGCCTCTTCCCCGCCCTGCTGTTTTTCCGACGTCACGAAAAAGGCCCCGGAAGAACCGGGGCCTGCTTTACACTTCATCAAGAGAAGTATATCTAGTCCGGAGTGAATCAGGAGGGAGGGGAGGGAGACCACTCCGGACAACGCGTACATTGGACAGGCGCGATTAGGAAGATATGAATCAACCATGAAAACGTTTTCATGCGATCTGAATCATTGTTTCCGCCCATGCATCCAACACCGTATGGCTACCCTTCAGGTGTTTGTTTGGCACCCGACAGACTCTGCCCTCGCTACTCAGTCCTCAGTACTTTCCACCTGCTACTTTCCTCTGTCTCAGTATTGAAACATCCCGCGCATGGACACCAGCACAAGCATACCAATCAGAGCCAGCGCCATTTTCTTGTTTCGATGCGGCTGATGCTTGATTACCAGCTTCATCGCAACCAGCACCGGAATAGCGCCCAGGCAGGCAAGTTTTGCGGCGTTGAGCACCGGTTCCGGCACCTCAATGGCCGGTAAAACCACATAGGGAACAAACCATGCAATGAAAATAAGCAGCAACTCAAAACTCGAAGTCAGTAACACTTCACCATGTCGTTTGTATCTGAGTTTTATAAAGGCCCATACCATCAGCAGGCCGCCAAATACAAAAATGTATTCATTCAGATTGAGAAACTGGTAAGAGGATATATTCCAGGCATATAAAATAATGAATGCACTCAGATAGAACAGGCCGTATATAATATTCAGGCCCTCACCCTGGTTTTTCCACGGGAAAGCAACGGCAACAAAAAAGGCCAGGCCCAGGGACAGTTTACTGATATTGGCCGGAATCACATCGGCGATAAACAAGGGCAGGCAAAGACCTGCAACAATCACATAAGGAAAAACCTTCATGCTAAGCCCTATCAAATGAGCCAGTGTTCTACTGGCTTCACTGGCTTCACTGGCTTCACTGGCTTCACTGGATGATGGCACACCGGAATATTTTTTCTCGTATAGCGTTAACAGGGCATAGAGCAATCCCGATAGCACCAGAGCATTGGCAAACTGCCAATACTCCGGCATATGTCTAACCGCGATGGCAAGTCCACCAAAGGCAATGACCCATGCATAAAGGACGGTGACAACAACCGGATGAGGCAGATGCAATGCAAGCAGACGGTGATGCAGATGCGTTTTGTCG
>JAUZQH010000200.1 GCA_030951065.1 Mariprofundus sp.
TCGACATAATCCACTTGCAACCATAGAAATCCGGCCCAATACCAGGATAACTCACCGAGACGCAATTCTTTCAACGCCAGCTCCTGCTGAATGTATCGTTCAATGGCTGGCTTCAGTGTTTTCAGATCAGGGAACTGTGAATAACCCCAGGCCGCAAAAAGCATGAATGCAAGCAGAAGCAGAAGGAACACGCGCCGGCATGATGCCAGCGCGCGTTTCAAAATACTGCCGAATCTGGCAACCGTTTCCGGGCTGTTCAGCTCTGGTCCTTCGCTTTCAGTTTGGCGATTTTGTCTTCCAGCGTTTTTAACAATTTTGGATATCCGCCATTCTCAAGCGTGGATTTGAAATCCTGATAGAAGGTACGCACCATGCTGGTACCCTCAATACGAATATCATAGACCTGCCAACCGCTATCAGTCTGGTGCAGGCGATATTCCACCGGTGTTTCACGCGAACCGTCGATGACTTTCGATTTGACACGCGCCTTGCTCTTTTTCAATTCGGCATCGGAAAACACCACTTTCTGGCCTTTGTATTCACTCAACCGGTTGCCGTACGAGCGCTCCAGTAAATCACGAAAAACCTCGGTAAAATGTTGGCGTTCAGCATCATCCAGTTTTTTCCACGGCTTGCCCAGGCTGCGTTTGGCCATGGCACGATAATCAAAACGGCCTTCCACAATCTGTCGAATCGCTTCACGATCCTTGCTGGAAATCACACTGCTGTCTTCACGGTGCTCAAGCACATCAATCAACTGATTCACGGTGTTTTCAATCACTTCTCTGGGGCCTTCATGGGCAGCCCATGCAGATGTAGCCAGCAACATGGCAGCAATCATGGTGATACGTTGGAAAAATTTCATCATAAACTCCTTGGCGTCAATAGCTCATATCATAGCGTCAGCAAATCACGGTTCGAGGTGAAATGATTACTCCTTACCACTGAAAATATACTTGCTGATCAGATCTTCAATATTGATAGCAGACTCGGTTTCTTCAATTTCATTACCCGGTTCAAGAAAGGTATCTTCCGAACCCTGGGTAATGCGAATATAGCGGTCACCGATAATGCCCTTGGTACGCACCGAAGCAAACGAATCCTCGGCAATCTTCACACCGTCATGAATGCGTAACACCATGGTGGCATGATCATTGTTAGCGAGTGCAACTGAATCAACGCGCCCGATAATGACACCAGCCATCATAATATCACTGCCTTTACGCACACCGCCAACATCATCGAAATCTGCAGTCAGCGTGTATCCGGATTCGCCCAACCCCCCAACCTGGCCGATTTTCAGAGCCAGCCAGCCGATAGACAGCAGCCCCAGAAAGACAAACAGCCCCACACTGATTTCCACTTTTCTATATGCTTGCATGCAGTACTCCTTACAGGAAAAACGAAGTTAAAATATAATCGACAATCAGCACGCCAACAGATGCCACAACCACAGCCTGTGTAGTCGCTCTTGCCACCCCTTCGGTAGTGGGCTCCGAGCGGTACCCCATATAGGTGCAGATCATACCGATCATGAATCCGAAGACGACCGCCTTGACCCAGCCGCCATAAATATCATGCATGGTGATTTTGGCTATCAGTTCAGCCATATAGGCGCCCGGATTCACCCCCAGTAACTCCACCCCGACGATATATCCGGAACCGATACCGATCACATCAAACAGGGACACCAGTAGCGGCACAGCCAGTGTGATCGCTACGATACGAGGCAGCAAAATGCGCTGTTTGGGATTGACCGCCATCATCTCCAGCGCATCGGTTTGTTCGGTGACGCGCATGATGCCAATTTCGGCGGTGATACTGGAACCGGCGCGACCGATAATCATGAAGGCCCCCAGAACCGGACCCAGTTCACGAATGATTGACATGCCGACACCGGCCCCCAGCAACGATTCCGAACCGAACTTGGCCAGCGTATAATAACCCTGTAAAGCCAGCACCATACCGGTAAATGCGCCGGTAATGATGATAATCACCAGGGAGCCCACACCCAGCGCATGCATTTGCAGGATGAAATGCTTGCCCTGCCACGGCCTTCTGAAAATCATTGCCAAAGCATTCAGCCCCAGCATGGTGCCATCACCGAGTTGTTCGATACCGCGCAAGGCGTGGCGGCCGAGCCGGCCGAAAAATACGGAGACAGCTGATTGTTTAATGGATAAGTCAGTCATAAGCGGCTCATGTTTCCAGGCGCACAGTGCCGGGTCTGTGCGTCAGATCATCAATATAGGATGTTGTACTGCGTGAAAACGGGATAGGCCCATCGGGTCGGCCTTCGAGAAACTGTTGCACGCGTGCATCATCACTGTCACGAATCTCATCCGGCGTCCCCTTGGCAATAATGCGCCCCTGCCAGAGTAGAATCACATGATCGGCAATAGCCAAACCTGCGGATACATCATGGGTAACCACAATAGATGTCATACGGTTTTTCCGTGCAGTATTCTGAATCAACGTACTGATAACCCCCGAAGATATCGGATCCAGACCGGAGGTCGGCTCATCAAAAAACACAACCTTGGGGTCCATGGCCATGGCTCGCGCAAATGCCACACGCTTGGCCATACCGCCGGAGAGTTCAGACGGCATCAAATGTTCAAAACCTCGCAAACCGACCTGCTCAAGTTTCATCGACACCATGGTTTGAATCACTTCCTCATCAAGGTCGGTATGTTCGTGCAACGGGAAAGCCACGTTATCGTACACATTCAATGAATTCAGCAGGGCCGAGTATTGAAACAGCATCCCCATACTCTGGCGCAGTTCATACAACCGCTTGTCAGTCATGGCGCACAAATCTTCATCGCCATACCAGACATGGCCGGAGCTGGGCTTTTCCAACCCTGCCAGCAATCGCAGCAGCGTTGTCTTGCCTGAGCCCGACCCCCCCATAATGGCTGTAATCTTGCCTTCCCTGACATGAATATCAGTCGGCGTTAATGCCATGACATCACCATAAGACTTGCTGAGTTGTTCTCCACGAATCATGACGGCAGACTAACACGGCAAAATACCAATGCACGCGCAACGATGGCGCCAACTGCGTTGAAACGCTACATTTCGCCCACTTTTATTCAGGAGCAGGACAATGAACTTTGCAGATCGTGACGGCGTAATTTGGTTCGATGGCGAGATGGTGGACTGGCGTGAGGCAAAAGTGCATGTACTGACGCATACGCTGCATTACGGCATGGGCGTTTTTGAAGGTGTGCGCGCCTACCATGC
>JAUZQH010000201.1 GCA_030951065.1 Mariprofundus sp.
TTCACAGTTCCCTGATCTGAAAACACTGAAGCCAGCCATTGAACGATACATTCAGCAGGAGCTGGCGTTGAAAGAATTGCGTCTCGGTGAGTTATCCTGGTATTGGGCCGGATTTCTATGGTTGCAAGTGGATTATGTCGACTTTATCAGTGAGGACAATACGTTCGCATTCCATGATGGCAGTGCTGCGGTCCGTATTCCGATCACAGCATTATTCAATGGCGAAATTACACCGGACCGGATTCGGTTGAGTCAGGGGATATTTGATTTGCAAATCACTGATTCCGCTACTCCCGCCTTTGCCAATCAGCTGTTGCTGGAAAATGTCAGCCTGAACTGGCGTTATGGCGACTGGCGTGGTCATATCACTTCACTGTCGCTCACTCTGGATAGTGCTGGTCGCAGTTTGCGGGCGAGCTCACCTTCGCTCAATGTTTCAGTACAGCTGGATGATGACGGGTTCCCCCGCAGAGTGAAATTACATGGTCAGCATACCGACTGGTTGCCGGACACGCTGGCCAGTCAGATAAACGGAGATCCTGATATCGATATCGAATTGCAGCGAAATGACAAGCTGAACTGGCATCTCGTTGCATCTGCTGTATCTGAACAAGTCTTTTCCATCATGCCGGATACGATGTATACCGTCCAATTGAACCGGATGAATGCGGAAGTAAGTGTTGTTGTCCAACCGGGCCAGTTACTTCAGCCTGAAGCGATTGAAATCCACAGCCTGAACTGGGTACTGGGTAAAAATCATATCAGTGCGCGGGGGCGCTGGCAGGATGACCATCTGAACATGAAAGCGGAATCCGACAAGTTGGATGTACCTGTTATCTGGTCATGGTTACGCCCACTTGGTGACGAGGACTGGCGACACTGGCTGTCACGAATGCATTCAGGGTATGCCAGTCAGGTGAAAGCGGAAATGACATTGCCCTGGGCTAATCCCCTGCAAGGCTGGCCTGAAGCTGAAGCATGGGAGGTTATGCAGTATCATTTGCAAGCACAGCTTGAGGATGCTGATTTTGTATTGGGTGCTTCCGACGATGCCTTGCTGCACAGTCGCGTGCAGGTGAATGTGAATCAGGAAGGCCTGCATGCCACTTTTCTGGATACGGAGCTGCCCAGGAATCTGGGGCATTCCACTGGCGAGTTGTATATTCCATGGGATACCCTGGATTTGCATATCTCGGGTCATTCCACAGTCGATGTCGCCAATCTGTTGCAATGGTTCGGCCCGGCCAGTGTGGACGGCTGGACATGGAATGATGCCAAAGCCAACAGCACATTCCAGCTGCTTTGGGATCCGAGCGAATCCGCGCCGAAACAGGCCAGTGCCACCCTGTACCCTGAAGGGATATGGAATGTTTCTGTACAGGGGCAGTCCCTGCAATTATCCGGGGGAGAAGTGCAGTGGGATCAAAGTCTCGGCTTCAAGTTTCAAGGTGTGCATATCGATGGCGAGCATTTTAATGCCGAGCTGTCGCTGGAAGTGGTGCCGGCAGGTGAAACATGGGAAGTCATCAGCCTGAATGCATCGGGGACAGGAAAACTGGCACCGTTGGCAGCGCATCTGCAGCTACCACTGACCCATGCCGGCGGTTCGATTTCCACCAGCCTGATCTTTGATGGCCACTGGTCAGGTATACTGGATTTAAAGGATGCCAGCTGGGAAGATTTGCTGGGTTCCAGAAAAAAAACCGGTGATCCACTCTCTATTCGTTATCAGGGAAAACTGGATACGAAGGGCGAGACCCCCACGATTCATCTGGATAACCTGGTAAGTCAGGGTAACCAGATTAAATTACAGGGGGGAAGTGCCAGCATCAACCGGGAGGGTTTGAAAGCGCAATTCAAAGGAGTGCACACGCCTTCTTTCAGCGGGTCGTTGGGCATTGATGTTCCTTTTGGCAATAAGCAGCCATGGAAAATAGATGTCGATGCACGTTATCTGAATCGAAATGCGCTACCCAGAGTGCTCGATCACTCTGTACAGTTGATGGATAAAGACTGGCTCTTGCAGGCTAAAATCGACCAGTTTGACTGGGATGATGCCCGGATGAGCGGCGTACATATCAGCATGTCTTCGGATCAGGGCAGTATCGGTATCTTTGAAGCAGCCCAGGTTCATACAAGTCAGCTTGATATTATGGATGTGGATGCGCGTTTCTCGTTGTTGGGTCAGGGGCGTGTGGAATTACATAAATTTGCAGCCAGCGTCGAAAAACAGCATTTGATCATGTCAGCCACGCTTACGCCGGAGCAGGGGGGGGGCATGCAATGGCAGGGGTTTGCTGAGTTAAGCGGTGATTTCGGGCATATGATGACATTGTCCAGGCTTTCCGGCCGGTTTCTGGGTGGCGAGAGCCATATTTTGTTTTCCGGTCGAGGTATGATGTTGCGCAATCAACCATGGTGGAAGGGTCTGGATGGTCGACTACGTTTGCGTGTCGATAAAGGGCGTGTTCTGGAGGGAGGGTCAATGAGCACGCTGCTGGCGGTCATGAATCTGAGTAAATTGCCCGCACTGCTGATCGGTCAGCGAGATGACCTGACCGGCCCCGGTCTCATGTATCAACGCTTGCAAATGGAAGCGATTATGCAAAATCAGGATATTCGCATCCGCAATGTTGCGATGCGTTCATCTGCTTTTGACCTGGTCGGGCACGGGACAATGGATGTTGAAAAGGCCATGATCGACCTGTATCTGATTGTTAAACCGTTGCAGAATCTGGATGCACTGATATCAAAAGTACCATTGCTTCGCGACATGCTGGGAGGAGCAGCCCACAGCCTGATGCGCAAGGTTTATCATATGCATGGGCCATTTACCGATGCCAGGGTGGAGCCGGTCAAGCCGGAATCTGCAGGGCTCGCTTCGCCCGGCTTTATCGAAAGGCTGATGGGTCTGCCTAACGCATGGTTCGGTTCGGAAGAAAAAAGCGGAGAGCCAAAACCTGCCCGCTAATGTATCAGCATGGGTGGATTTACGTTAACGCGATGCTGATTTATTGTCATCGCTTACACAACATTGCATGAGATAATCCATCATCTGGTTGAATTCCAGTCGCTGATGTTGGGGCATCTGAATCATGGTTAAACAGGGAATGGCAGCAGTGCTGTCTGTTGCGTTTGCATCAACGCAGCGCCAAACTTGGTCGTTAAAACGAAACAAACAACGCGCCTGCAGGACTTTTCTTTGTTTCCAAATCGAGGTGTTATGGTGGTCAGCAACTGCATACAGGATGTTTCTTTCCCCGACTGTGAAAGCAGCCATGTGGGCAAGCTATGTCTGCAGATGAACTGCAATAGCGACTGCATTCATGTCCTGCGCTCAATGGTTGCCGTCATGACAGCCCGGGCTGGCATGGCTGAATTGCAAAGCAATCGGGTTGCAATTGCCGTAGATGAATTGTTCGCCAATATTGCTGCTCACGCCTATAATGGTAAACAGGGCAGGGTGGAGTTTGAAACCTGTATAGGTAACAGCGGGGACGGCGGTCAGGAACTGATTTTCAATTTCAGAGATTATGCATCGGCAGCGTGGAACGGAAAAATCGAAGAGGTTACAACAGCTGGCACAGAAGTTCATGATCCTTTGAGTCCCGGCGGGCTGGGACTGAGGCTCATCTGTTCAGTGGCCGATCGCTGTGAACATGAAGTGTATGCGGACGGCAATCATTGGCGGTTGATATTCAAGATCAATGATAAGGATCAGTTGAAGGATGGAAAATAAAATGGATACAAGTCTTAAGTTCGAGCGGATAGACGAGGATGATAAGCATGTTCTGCTACGGGTGTATGGCGATGTGACTATTCATACATCACCGCGCTTGCGGGAACATTTGAAACCCTTACTCAATGGCGGTGTACGGGAAATTCGCGTTGCCCTTGAACATGTCGATTTCATGGATTCATCGGGCATCGCCACGCTGGTGGAGGGCTTGCAGTGGGCGCGACAAACCGGAGGGCGTTTCGTACTCTCCGGCCTGAGTGAAAACGTGCGTGATGTGTTTGAACTGGCCAAGCTGGATACCGTATTCGAGATTGAGGGTGGTTCTGCATGAGTTATACCGATCTGCGTGCCTTTGTCGCCGATC
>JAUZQH010000202.1 GCA_030951065.1 Mariprofundus sp.
GATACGGATATCAAACATCTGGTGGCCATGAACCAGATGCTGCGGGACTCTATGGAAGCCATGATGCTGTACCGGGATTTCAGTGATATTGCCCATTATTTATTAAGTGCTGTACAAAAACTGCTGCCCATCAAGGCACTGTCGTTCATGGTCAAGCATGATGAACAGATGCTCCTGCTTGCTCCCGACAACTTTTATCATGGTGTGACCGTGGATATATCACCTGATTTTCAGAAAATATTTTCGTGCAATCAACGCGACTGGCAAGAAAAATATACAACCCACTACAAAAAAATAGTTGATCCGGCTGTCGGGAAAAATACGGCAGACATTCAGCTGGTGATGCCACTGTTTGCTGCCGATAACCAAAGCTGTCGGGCTGCCGTTATCATGCATATGGAAACCGAAACGGCCATCAGTGCAGAAATTGATGCCCTGTTCAGTCGTCTGATGGAACCGCTTCTGACTGCCGTCGAAAGAGAAATGATTTTCAGATCGATGGAAGAAGATCGTGATGTTATCTATGAGCGCTCCATCCGCGACCCGCTGACCGGATTATTCACCCGGTTATATATGAAGGACACGGTCTCCCGCATGCTGGAACTGCATGATCGCGAGGCCAGTTCAGCTGTCTCTGTCGTCATGTTTGATGTGGATCACTTCAAACACGTCAATGACACCTACGGCCATATGACAGGTGATGAGGTATTGAAACAGGTCAGCGCTGTCATACTGTCGGAATGCCGCAAAACCGATATTCCGGTACGTTTCGGGGGTGAGGAATTCCTGACATTTATTGCGTCCTCCAGACCGGACTGCGGTAAAGAATTTGCCGAGCGGGTACGCGAAAAAACAGCCATGCTGCGCTTCAATGCCAACGATCAGGATTTTTCTGTCACCATCAGTGCCGGTGTTGCCACCCATGCCCAAAATGAATCGCTACAGGAACTGATCAATCGTGTTGATCTTGCCTTGTATGCCGCCAAGGAAAACGGGAGAAATCGTGTATACATTGCCCCTGATACCTGAATCGCCGGTTGCGTGTACTGAACAGTAGAGATACGCCTGTAGTTTTTTACCCAGGGGAAAACATTCATCTGTGATTCTGAACCAGACCATCAGTCATTCATGAGATGATACTTTCCCTATACCACGACGACACCTAGACTTGCCTCATGCCTGTAATTTTCAGATGGATTTTTTCCGGCTGTATGAGCCGTTCGTTAATCATGATGACGACATTGTTGGCGATTTATGTCATTATCGAATCATTCGACAAGGCTCGCTATCTGGGCCATGGGCTGAGTACCAACCATATGCTCGAATACATATTGCTGAAAATGCCATTCATGATTTCAGAGTTCATGCCAATTATCGTGCTGATCGGCGCCAGCGTTTATCTCATCGAAATTTCGCGCCATCATGAAATTGTTGCCCTTCGGGCGGCAGGGCTTGGCATCAACAAGGTATTGCTTCCCCTGCTCGCCGTAGCATTTCTGGCCTCATTGCTGAGCTTTGCAATTGGCGAATGGATCACGCCCGTCACCAATCAACGCCTGGATACGATTGAGCAGGTAAATATTCAGCACAAACAGAACCCGAAACAGGGTGTCCAGTGGATCAAGGATGGACACAGGTTTTTCCGGTTGACTCCGTTAAATGCTAATCAGTTCGCCCTGACCATGATTGAAACCGGCAATAAGGGTAACTGGATTCAACGTATTGACAGTGCCAGAGCCAGCTATGAACAGGGCACATGGCATCTGAACAATGTATATATCAGTACCCCGTCCAGTGATGAAGGCATGCAGGTCGAACAGCAGGATGAATTATCCATTACATCTTCTGCCGGACCTGAAACAACCGGATTACCGAGGCCACGGCACATGGATTTCTTCCAACTCTATCATTATATCCATGATCTCGAACGTGCCGGTTTAAGTGCCAGCTCTTATAGTTATGCCCTGCACCGGAAATTTTCCGCTCCGTTCTCCTGCCTGCTGATGGTGATTCTTGCTGCCGCTTTATGTCTTGGCAGCGGCGATCGCAACAGTCGGGCATCGTGGGGCCTGGTACTCACCATTTCACTGGGTCTGGCATTTTATATTGTAGGGAATGCCGGCAACCTGTTGGCCAGTAGTGAACACTTGCCGGCGGCTTTCGCGGCCTGGTTACCCAGCCTCGTATTCGGAGGCATCGCCATCTTCCTCCTGCTCAAACGCGAAGGATACTGAACCGGGCTAAATCAGTAGCCCCAAAACATATAAATATGCACGAATCAAAAATACCAGTCAGCCCGAACAGCATAAAGCGGTTCAAACACGGCAAATTCGCTGCTTCCACTGCCCTGTGGCAGCTGCGCAAAAAAACTGATATCCACATTTTCGTCTGCCGACCAGGTGAGTGACGGTGAAATAAACCAGCCGGATTGTTGCAGATCAGCAATCAGCAGCAGATCGACTCGCCAGAGCGGGGTCAAGTCGTATCCGAGCATTCCACCAAGTAAATGCTTTGAGCGACTGTTCAACCGATCCTGATTTAGCCGTGGTAAAGCGGCTGCACCATTATAAAAATACTCCAGCGCCATATAAAGACCGTTGGGAAACCATGCCTGTTGCCATGTATAATCAATGCCTGCAGACAACTGCCCATAGCCCCCCTCCTGCGGATTTCTCGCCTGCATCCATTCCAGCCGCACGCCGGCATCACCCAGGTTTCCGGTAACATCGACACCGAACATATTTTCGTTGTTGATACGCCCGACCATCAGCGCCAGATCAAAGTCACCGAATGTATCCTGCCACCTTAATGCCAGTTTACGCGATGTGCGGGCAGATGTTTGAGCAGGAGCAGCTACGGCAATCAAACTGCCATTGCCGGCGTAGTTCCATTCAACGCGACCAGCATCCACACCCAGCTTTTGATCCGGCTCCAGTGCAGTCGGCTGCACCGGATTAAAACGATCCGTCGGGTTCCAGATGCGCCCTGATCCCCATGCAATACGCTGGCGACCCAGTTTCACCCGCACCTGTCCGGCTTTATATTCGACCCAGCCCCGGTATAGATCGTGGCGCCAGTTGACATGTGTGCGCCGGATTATCGTGGCACTGGCATCCAGCCAGGTCGGTTCGGGTCGGCGCAGTGCTGCAGCCAACACAGGATCTGCCACCAAACCTCCCCATAACAACTCATGATCATAAGCCAGATGAAACCGAACATGTCCGTAATCTCCATCCGCTTCCAGTCGCAAACGGTTCAAATCGGTGGTTCTGTCCTGCTTCAGACTATCGCGTGTTTCAAACAGCAGGTTGGTATATTGGCCGGAGAATTCCAGTGCCACAGCCGAAGGCAAGCAGGATGCCGACACAAGCAGACCAACCAAAACCCTGGCCACGAATACACATGAATCCGCACGGATAAGAAAAAGATCAGACGGTTGAAGGTTGGGTTTTGTGTTCATTCGTGAAATTCGTGGCTCACAAGGCTTTCACTGAAATCACTTGCCCGTCCTGCATGGTAATCAGGGTTCGCGCCGAGGCAATGACGGCCGGGTCATGAGAGGCAATGACAAATGTGGTGTGCCGCTCTTCATTGAGTTTTCGCATCAAATCCATCAGCGATTCACCCGTATGTGAATCAAGATTGGCCGTGGGTTCATCAGCCAGCACCAGGTCGGGTTCAGTTGCCAGGGCTCGTGCTACAGCTACCCGCTGCTGCTGCCCTCCGGACATCTGATCGGGCCGGCGGTTTTCAAACCCCTGCAAACCCACCCTGGCCAGCCACTGATCAGCCAGCTGGAAACGCTGTTTTTTCTTCACCCCCTGCAATTGCAGCACATAAGCAACATTTTCACGCGCACTCAGGACCCGAATAAGATTATAGGCCTGGAACACAAAACCGAGATGGTATAAACGAAATCTGGCCCGCTCGGCCGACGACATGGTCAGCAGATTCTGACCGGCAATCACAAGTGAGCCTGAATCCGGTCGATCCAGTCCGCCCAGCATATTCAGCAGCGTTGTCTTGCCTGATCCGGAACGTCCCGCCAGCACCACATATGCCCCCCGCTCAATCAACAAATCGACACCATCCAGCGCCATCACCTTCAGCTCACCACTTTCATAATACCGGGTCAGCCCGCTCGCTGAAATCAACACGTCAGACATCTACCCCTCCACGACAGAAACCCAATCCACAAAATTTACAGCCATCCAATCCTGACTTGCAGTACAATATTGTTGACGCGTCCACGTTATAATTCCCGCAAAGCACTGGCCGGTTCCAGTCTGGAGGCTTTCCAGGCCGGGATCAGACCTGCGATGATCGCACCAAACAGTGCAGCACCCAAAATACGCAGAACGCTGTCGGCCTGCAGCAGCGGATGGATAACCGGATCCATATACATAAATGAGAAGGCAATGGCGAATTGCGACAAATCAATGCCATATTCGCCATACCAGAGCGACAGCCCGCCACCGATCATAAAACCACTCAACCCGCCAATGAATACCAGGATCACCGTTTCCCATACGACCATGGCAAACACCTGAGGCGGGGTTACCCCCAGTGCGCTCATCAATCCGAACTCGCGCACGCGTTCATGCATACTCATCAACATCGTATTAAGCACTTCGGCCAGCACCACAATAATCACGATCAGCAATACCACCCAGGTATAGGCGTCGGCAAAATCAGCCCATTGCTGCGCCATCGGATCGATATCGAACCAGC
Organism: Mariprofundus sp.; assembly: GCA_030951065.1. Lineage (GTDB taxonomy): Bacteria > Pseudomonadota > Zetaproteobacteria > Mariprofundales > Mariprofundaceae > Mariprofundus. The sequence goes on from JAUZQH010000202.1 coordinate 4,732, forward strand.
GTAACACTTCCATCCCCTGGCCTGCCAGTGCGGCTTTCAGATCCCCGGCCAATGGTGTCACCCGATCGAAACTGTCTGCACGGATCACGATATCGGTCACCGCCTGACCAATCCCCAGCCATTGTTGTGCTGTAGTCAACGGTACAATCACGCTCATATCATCCACATCCATCACCCCGGAATGGATCAGCCCGCGCACCCGAAATACTTCGGATGCGATATCGCCGCCCGGCACTGCAGCCATCAACACCAGTTTATCGCCAATGCCAATACCGAGTCGCTCCGCCAAACCGTCACCCAGGACAGCTGCCCGTTGATCCCCTGCAGGCAACCAGTCCCCTGCCGAGATAAACGTAGCCAGTCGGCTCAGACGTTGTTCGGCTTCCGCCTCTACACCATAAATAAATGCCCCCGCATTGGCGCCGGCACTGGAAGCCAGCCCGGACACACGTACGCGTCGGGCCATCGTCTGTATGCCGGAGATTTGGCTTATTGATTCCGTCACCGCTTGCGGATCAGTGATCCGTTGCGCCAGCTTGCGACTGTCTTCAAAACCCTCGGCATGAATCTGGATATGCCCGGTCATGGTCAGCGCAAAGTTGGTCTTGATCTGTTGCATCCAGCCATCATCCATGGCCGAAAGAAATGTCAGCGCCGCAATGCCAATAGCAAGCGCGGCAGCTGTCAGTATTGTGCGCAACGGGTGCAGGCACAAATTCCGCCAGCCCAGCTTCAGATAAATCGACAGGTTATCCATCAGTCAAAGCCATCCATCAGTCAAAACCTTTTCACCGCAAAGTACGCAAGGGACGCAGAGGAAAAACAGCGATTATGCGATGAACCTTCCATACGTTGATAATGTTTTATAACATGGAAATACATCATAATTTTAGACCAAATAGATTTTCCTCTGCGCACACTGTGTCCTCTGCGGTGCATGCATTTTAGTTGTTTCTGATCATGCATGATGAATCGCCTCGACAGGCTCCAGTCGTGCAGCCCGAATGGCCGGCCAGACTGAGGCTGCGACAGACGCAGCCAGCACTGCCATAACCGTATCCAGCAAATGAGAGTTATCAATTTCGGTATGAATCACCGGATTGAGATAGAAGCGGGCGACTGAATCCATCTGGCTGGAGAGGTCGATGCCGACACCATGAAAATAATACACCAGTGCCAGCCCTGCCACGGTGCCAGCCATAATACCGGCCAGACCCAGCAACAACGACTCTGTTACCACCATGGCCGCCAGACGCAAACGTCCACAGCCCAGTGCCATCATCACACCGAACTCATGCATACGTTCCAGCATACTCATCAGCGCTGTGTTCATGATCCCGGCTGCCACAATCACCAGCACAATGGTCAGAAAGATATAGTAAAATGCGTTCTCCAGTTCCACCCACTGTTTCATCATCGGATACATATCGTACCAGCGCAACACCTCATACGACTTGCCCAGTTTCGCTTTCAATACAGCCGTTACCGGTTCCAGCCTTTCAGGTGGCAGTTGCACCACAATTTCTGAATGTCGCCCGCCCATAGCTGTCATCTGCTGCAGAAAACCAAGCGGAATAATCGCCAAACCACGGTCGATGCCCATCTCGCCGCTGGAAATAATACCGACCAGAGTCAGCTTTTCCGCAGCCAGTGCGCCATATATATCTTCAGTCAGAAAAACAACATCATCGCCAATGCTGACCCCGAGGTTTCGAGCAGTCGTCTTTCCCAACACGCATGCAGCTTCATCATTGTCCTGAATAAAACGACCATGATCAACCTTGGCAGCAATGCGCGTTGCCTTCTTCTCCATGTCAGGGTTCATACCAAGCAGAACAAGCCCTTCGGAGCTTTCCTCACCTGCTGCCAGCGCGAAGGTCCGCAGTCGATAACTGAAACCCCTTATCCCGTTGGCCTTCAGCAGCCGGATAACCAGCCCGGAATCAGGCACTGTTTTCACCAGCTGTGGATGATGGAAAAAGCCGTTCGCGTGAACCTGAATACTGCCGACTATCACCTGTTGCAGATTACGCATCATGGTATTGTGCACACCATCATTAAAACCCCAGAGGAAAATTAACGAGGCCAGACCCAGCGCAACCGCAGATACTGTTATCAGGCTGCGGCGAGCATTGCGCACAACATTGCGCCAGGCCAGTGACAACATCAACGTCCGCTTTGGCGCAAGTTAGCCCGGGTGAATATCTGTGCCTTGATCGGCACATTGAAACTGATGCTTTCCAGTATCATCACCGTGCGTTTTTCGGGTTTATCCATGGGGTGCATGATCCAGCGGGAAGGAATGTCACGCCCCCCCATGTGTCTGACCCTGTCGAAAATCAGCTGACGAATATGTTTGCCATGCTCATCATAATAATCTTCGGAAAGCGGCATGGCATCGTGTGTGATACGGCGCACGATCCTGCCCCATACTACGGGAGCATTCGGTTTCGGTACTGATTCAACCACATAAACGCCATCCACATCAGCC
>JAUZQH010000203.1 GCA_030951065.1 Mariprofundus sp.
GACTATTATCGTTTTCTGCCTGCCATGCTAAGCTGGCGCTAATTCATGTGAACAGACTTTGGAACACGGTTGCGGAGGGTCCTTATGTCCAACAAACAGTCTTATGAAGGCAGCAGCATTACGGTGTGTTTTGATGCGTCACGTTGTATCCACTCGGGGCGGTGTGTCAAAGGGTTACCGGATGTATTCCGGGCAGGTGCAGAGGGGCCATGGATTTTTCCTGATGCGGCATCTGCCGACGATATTGCTGCGCTGTGCAACACATGTCCCTCCGGTGCACTGAGCTTTCACCGTACAGATGGCGGTGCTGAAGAAGCCAGCCCTGAGATCAATACGATCAGCGTCGAAGCTGACGGGCCGTTAACCGTGCATGCCGATTTTACACTCAATGGTGAGAATCCGGGCAGCTTTCGTGCCAGCTTATGCCGTTGCGGAGCCTCGAAAAATAAACCGTGGTGTGATGGTTCACACACAGAAACCGGGTTCAGTGATCCGGGCGATGTGGCTCCGTTCAATCCTGATGCAGATGCGGACTCGGGCAGGCTGGATATCAAACCATTTAAAAACGGCCCGTTGTTTATGGTCGGGCCGTTATCTATCCGCGACAGTCACGGTCAAACAGCCAGAGTCTGCGATAAAACCGTATTATGCCGCTGCGGTGGATCGAGACACAAACCCTATTGCGACGGTACCCATGCAGAAATCGGATTCGAATCCGAATAAAATTGTCAGAAGAACGGAAAGGGAAACAGGGAGAGAATATGACGCAGCTACAAGTTGAAGAGAGGGTGTTGATTTCGGAACTGATGGACCGGAGTGGTGTGAAATTCGGCACCAGTGGAGCGCGTGGTCTGGCTGTCGATATGACGGATCGGGTCTGTTATACCTATACGCTGGCGTTCATGCAGTTTCTGGACAGCATCGGTGATATTGAGCCGGGTTGCCGCGTGGCCATTGCCGGGGATTTTCGTCCCAGCAGCCCGCGTATTATGAATGCGGTTGCTCTGGCTGTGATTGATGCCGGTTGCGAACCGGTGAACTGCGGTTTTATTCCGACGCCGGCTGTAGCCTGTTACGCCATGTCGCACGGCATTCCCTCGATCATGGTCACCGGCAGCCATATTCCCGATGATCGCAACGGTATTAAATTTTATAAGTCGACAGGTGAGATACTCAAGGACGATGAACAGGCTATGACAGCACGCAGTATATCGATAGCTGCCGGCCTGTTTGATGCAGCGGGCAATGCAACAGGTGAACCGGTTTTGCCGGCGGAAACAAACGATGCCGAACGGGAGTATGTGCAGCGTTATCTCGATTTTTTCCCGGCAGACTGTCTGGCAGGCTGGAAGGTCGGTGTCTACCAGCATTCCACAGTCGCCCGCGATATGCTGGTGGAGGTGATGCAGGGACTCGGTGCCGCAGTCACAGCTTTGGGTCGTTCGGAGCATTTTATTCCGGTCGATACGGAAGCGATTCGTCCCGAGGATGTCAGTCTGGCTGCCGGATGGGCTGAAACATATGGTTTCGACTGTATCGTTTCCGCCGATGGCGATGGCGACCGGCCACTGGCCAGCGATGAAAACGGTATCTGGTTGCGTGGTGATGTGGCCGGAATTCTGTGCGCCCGTTATTTGCAGGCGGAATGTGTGGCGACACCGGTCAGTTGCAATTCTGCGGTGGAGAAATGTGGCTGGTTTGACCGCATTGATCGCACCCGAATCGGTTCTCCCTTTGTCATTGCCGCCATGGATGCTGCGATTGCAGATGGCGCTGATCGTGTGGTGGGCTATGAAGCCAATGGCGGGTTTCTCACAGCCACGGATATCGTGCTGAACAGCCGTGTTCTGACTGCGTTACCCACGCGTGACGCCATGATTGTGCCACTGACAATTCTGCTGCTGGCCAAAGCCGGTGGAAACAGTGTTTCTGAATTGCAGGCGACCTTGCCGCAGCGATTCACCTACAGCGACCGGTTAAAGGCATTTCCGACCGAGCTAAGTCAGGCTCGTCTTGCAGCACTGAACACAGGCGATACGGCTGCCGACATACAGGCCGCAGAATCCCTGCTGGGCGAAGCCTTCGGCCCGGTGGTTTCGATTGATTGTACCGATGGTATTCGCATCACCTTTGCCAGCGAAGAAGTGGCGCACCTGCGCCCTTCAGGCAATGCGCCGGAACTGCGCTGCTACAACGAAGCCGCCAGTGAAGAGCGGGCCGTGGAAATGAATAAAATCTGCATGTCGATTCTGGAAAGCTGGCGGTTTGAATAGCTTGACCGACTGCCTTATCAATCATCAGTACAGAAGGATGTCATGGTTTGATGAATGATCCGTGCGCCAGAATCCTTGTTGTTATTTTAATATCCAATAGCAAGAAAATATTAATGAACGGAGCAGCAAATGAATATTGATATTGACCGGCTGACGGAAAAAGAGCTGATTGATTTAAATCACAGGATTGTGGAGCGACTCAAGTTTCTGGAGTCCATGCGGGCGCATGCGGATATGATGGCATTCAGCATTGGCGAAAAGGTTCGCTTCGCACCGTCCGGGCGTGGCGATGTGTATGGGGTGTTGGTTAAATATAATAAAAAGACGGTCACAGTGTTGACCGAGGATGGCCAGAAATGGAATGTATCGCCGCATTTGTTGGAAAAGGCAATTGTCTCGAAAAAGAATGGCAGGTCGGGTAATGTAATTGAAATTAACCCAAAAGGATCATGACGATAGTCGAGTCGTTTCATCTGGATCGTTTTGTACATGCACCCAGGGGAGTTATGAGCAGGTCTCTCCGGAGCCTGCAAATAACGCTGTAAAACGCCAGTTGTTGGCGAGGTCAGGTTTTAAAGAGAGATAAAATGGCATATCTGTATTTAGCTATAGCAATCATTGCTGAAGTCGCGGCAACCAGTGCTTTAAAGGCATCTTCAGAGTTTACCAGGCTGTTACCAAGCCTGATCGTTGTTATTGGCTATGGCGTTGCATTTTATTTTATGACACTTGTGCTAAGAACGATTCCAATAGGCATTACATATGCGGTTTGGTCTGGTGTTGGCATTGTATTGGTAGCTGTTGTTGGCGCATTTCTATACAAACAAGTTCCGGATATTCCTGCGATCATAGGTATGGGGTTAATTATTGCAGGGGTGGTGGTGATTCATGTGTTTTCAAAAACAGTCAGTCATTAAATCTGACAAGTCGTCCGGGCTAACGCGGGAACATGCCTAATGCGTGCGGCTCAACTCAAACGCTGTTTATAAAGGGATGGTTCAAAACGGATACAGGCTGGAGCGTTTTGTGCAGGCGCAGCAGGAGAGTTATGAACAGGCCCTCTGCGAGATCAGGGGTGGTCGAAAGCGTTCGCACTGGATGTGGCACATCTTTCCGCAATTTTCCGGCCTGGGGTTTAGCAGGACATCCAGATATTACGCCATCAGTAGCGTGGACGAAG
>JAUZQH010000204.1 GCA_030951065.1 Mariprofundus sp.
ATTCATGGGTAATCAGGTAGTTCTATGAATCCAAGTTATTCAAATATTTGCAAAGGATTAGCTAGCTTTGATGAGACTTGGAAAAATAAATTTAAAAATAACGTAAATAAACTTAAAGATAAAAACAAGGTGCTTGATTCACTTGACTCTTTAAACAATGCAAGAAATACATTCGCTCATGGTGGCTCTCCATCTACTTCGTTTGTAAATGTACAAGAGTATTTTCGTGATAGCGTAAAAGTACTAGAAGCACTAGAGCTCGCATTAAAAGAAAACTAACAAATAGCTCCAGTGGGCAATTCAAAGCGTCACTTTTTTTGCTAAAAAGACAGCAAAAACGTGCCGCTTTGAATTGCCACTGAGCAAGGCGTTAATTGAGCACTTCCGATTTGAATCCGCGCTATTACTATAACAGTTGAACATGACCACAGGGTGGAAAAAAATCATACAGGAGAGTTGACACTCTCCCCTGAGTCAATAAGAACAGGGAAAAGGTTACAGATGATGGATGTTCTGAAATCAGAACTTTTGGCCTATGGCAATTAACATCATGAACTGAGCGGTAAACAGCTGCACGCAGGGATATAGCATTTAAACCGGAGCGTTTTAGTCCGGGTTAATTTGTTTGCAGTGGAGTCGAGGGCATATTCTGGCTATGCTTCGCAGCGATTTTTCGATGAGGAATACTATGGACATTGACGTAAAAAAAGTGGCAATGCTTTCCCGCATTCGCCTGACTGACGAAGAGGCCGCCGAACTCGGCCCTCAGCTATCAAATATTATCGGTTATGTGGAACAACTGGCTGAAGTGGATACCACAGGGGTGGAACCCATTGCCCACCCGCATGATATCGCCATGCCGCAACGCGCGGATATCGTGACCAACGTCAACCGCCGCGACGCTTTGCAAGCGCCCGCCCCCAAAACCGAATCGGGGCTATATGTTGTGCCCAAGGTGATTGAATAATGCCATTTAGTACTTTATCCGAACTGAAAAGCCGGCTTGATGCCGGTGAAACCACCGCTGTCGAGATTGCCAGAATCTATCTCGATCGCATTGCCGAATTTAACGAAGAACTGAATGCCTTTGTCGATATTGATCCGGCCCATGTGCTGGAGCAGGCACAGGCATCCGATGCCTATCGCGCCAGTCATGAAGCGCGCCCGCTGGAAGGTTTACCGATTGCCATCAAGGATATTTTCTGCACCCAGGACGGGCCAACGCAGTGTTGTTCCAATATCCTGAAAGATTACCACGCGCCCTATGATGCCCATGTGATCACCCGCCTCAAGGAAGCCGGCGCCGTGCTGGTCGGCAAAACCAATATGGATGAATTTGCCATGGGTTCTTCAACAGAAACCTCGGCCTTCGGCATCTGCCGTAATCCATGGGACACCGACCGGATTCCAGGCGGTTCATCCGGTGGTTCAGCTGCTGCCGTTGCTGCTGCATTGGCACCTGCAGCTCTGGGCACCGATACCGGCGGCTCGATTCGTCAGCCTGCCTCGGTCTGCGGCATCACGGGCCTGAAACCCACCTACGGCCGCGTTTCCCGCCGTGGTATTATCGCCTTTGCCTCATCCCTGGATCAGGCCGGCCCGATGACACGCACCGTCAAGGATGCGGCCATGATTACGGCTGCGATTTCCGGTCACGATGCCATGGATTCCACCTCTGTTCCAAACGTACCGACCGTAGACTGGCTGGCTGCATGTGATCAGACCGATATGAAAGGCCTTCGAATCGGTAAACCGAAAGAATATTTTGTCGACGGCATGGATAGCGGCGTGCGTACCGCGATTGATACTGCACTGAGCCAGTGCGAAGCACTCGGTGCAGAAATCATCGATATCAGCCTGCCGCATACCGATGCGGCGGTCGCTGCCTATTATGTCATTGCACCGTCCGAGGCTTCGGCCAATCTGTCCCGTTATGATGCGGTGCGTTTCGGCCATCGCTGTGAAAACCCCGAAGATCTGCTGGATATGTACACGCGCAGCCGTGATGAAGGATTCGGAGCCGAAGTCAAACGCCGTATCCTTACCGGCACATTCGCGCTCTCGTCGGGTTATTACGATGCCTATTACATCAAGGCCCAGCAGGTGCGTACACTGATCCGTCAGGACTTTATCAATGCCTTTGAGCAGGTCGATGTCATTGCCACGCCGACCAGTCCGGTTACGGCCTTCAGGCTGGGTGAAAAAACCGATGATCCGCTGACCATGTATTTGTCCGATATCTTCACCATCGCGCTGAATCTGGCCGGTTTGCCCGGCATCAGCCAACCTTGCGGCTTTTCCGATGGTCTGCCGGTTGGTCTGCAGTGGATGGCACCGGCCTGGCGTGAGGATCTGATTCTGGGCGCGGCATCGGCCTATGAAAACGCAACCGACTGGGTGAAAGAACCGGCAAAATTCGGAGGTAAAGCATGAGCTGGGAAGTCGTTATCGGCCTGGAAGTACATGTTCAGGTCAACACCAAAACCAAACAGTTCTGCGGTTGCTCCACCGAATTCGGTGCCGAACCCAATACCCAGACCTGCCCGGTATGCCTGGGCATGCCCGGCCAGTTACCGGTATTGAATATGGAAGCCGCCAGAAAGTCTGTATTGACCGGACTGGCCATCAACGCCGATATCAATCTGGTATCGAAATTCGACCGCAAGAATTACTTTTATCCCGATCTGCCCAAGGGCTATCAGATCACCCAGTTTCCGCTGCCGATCGTGGAGGGTGGCTATCTGGATATACCTACCAAAGACGGTGAAAAGCGTATCGGTATCACCCGCATTCACATGGAAGAGGATGCCGGTAAATCCATGCATGAAGGCCTCGACGGTGTATCCCATATCGATTTGAATCGTTCCGGTGTACCGCTGATGGAAATCGTTTCCGAACCGGATATGGCCAATGCCGATGAAGCCATCGCCTATCTGAAACAGCTGCATCAGCTGGTCTGTTTCCTTGATGTGTCCGATGCCAATATGGAGAAGGGACAATTCCGATGTGATGCCAATGTATCGGTGCGCCGACCGGGTGAACCGCTGGGCACACGCGCCGAGCTGAAAAACCTCAACTCGTTCCGTTTCATCAAACAGGCCATCGAATATGAAGTAAACCGCCAGATTGAACTGATTGAAGACGGCGGCGAAGTGGTTCAGGAAACTCGCCTGTTTGATTCCGCCAAAGGTGAATCCCGTTCCATGCGCAGCAAGGAAGAAGCGCACGATTATCGCTATTTCCCGGAACCGGATCTGCCACCGTTGCGTTTCACACAGGAAGAAGTCGATGCCATTCGCGCCGGCATGCCGGAACTGCCGGGGCAATTACGCAAGCGTTTTGAAACCGAATACGGCCTGTCGCCCTATGATGCCGATGTGCTGACCCAGACACGGGATCTGGCCACATGGTATGAATCGCTGGTCGCTGCACATCCGGCCGATCCCAAACGCTGTGCCAACTGGATGGCCAATGAACTGCTGGGCCGCCTGAAAGAAACTGGTACGGATATCTCCGCATCTCCGGTATCGCCGGCACGTCTGGCCGGGCTGCTGGAACGTATCGCTGACAATACCATTTCCGGCAAAGCCGCCAAGGATGTGCTCGATGCCATGATGACATCGGAAGATGATGCCGATGCCATTATCGAAGCCAAAGGATTGAAGCAGGTTTCCGATACCGGTGCCATTGATGCCATTATTCATGAAGTCATGGCAGCCAGCCCTGATCAGGTGGCCGGCTATCGCGCCGGTAAAGACAAGCTGCTCGGTTTCTTTGTCGGACAGGTTATGAAGGCATCCCGGGGCAAGGCCAATCCGGGCATGGTCAACCAGCGTCTGAAAGAACTGCTCAAAGGCTGATAGCCCCTTCCCCATGACAACAGGCCTGCGCAGGATACTTCTGGCCGGTGCAGGCCTGCTGGCCATTAGCGCGGTTCTGTTTTTTCGCCTTAATTCAGCCGACCTGAGTGATCATTTTTACGGGAACTTCGGCAGCGCCACGGATGCCGTACTGACAGCCAACCACTCTGAGCTGGCATTTATACACGGTATCGGCCTCCGGCTGGATGGCGTTTCACTGGTTCACAAACAGTATGAGATGCAGGCCGGACATCTCAATATCAGTCTCGGGCTGTTGCCACTGCTGCTGGGGAAAATCGAGGTAAATACACTCGATATCCACGATGCAACCTTCACCATTCACCCTGAGTCACTGCAGCTGACATCCACAGCCATCTCATCACTGCCTGTCAAACGTATCCATCTGATTCGCAGCCGCATACTGACCCCGGATGGTACAGAGCTATTAAATAATCTGCAGATGGAACTCAGAGATATCGGCCCGAATCGGGAAACCCTGTGGGAATTGAGTGCCAGGCAGGGCGAACAATCAATTAGCGGTAATGGACGCCTGCTGTTTCGCGCCGGTGAAATCGCCGGTGGTTTCGGTAAATTAAAACTGAATCAACTCCGGCTTTCCGGACTGAAACCTTTTGCACCTGAAACCCTGGTCGCATGGTTTGAAAACAAAGGTAAGTTTATCAGTGGTGCATTGACGCTGGATATACCCAAACGACAGGTCTGGGCAGTATCCGGGTCAGCAGAACTCAAAGATGACAGCGGTAAAACAGCCTTGACTTTACGTGGCAAACTCAGCCATCCGGGTGAAGGGGAGCTCGCCTGGCATGACAGCTTTATAAATATTGGCACACACGCAGTGCTTGCCATAAAAGGCGGCTGTGAAAAGAATCATTGCAACACATCTGTGGATGCAGAACAGGTTCCACTATCCGAATGGTTCGCATTCCTGCCCGAAAGCGTGACTTTTCAGCGTAATATTTCCGGTATGACAAACCTGAAAGCTGATATCGAATGGGATAAAAAGGCATGGCAGGGGCATGCTGCCCTGCAGCTGAAAAAAGCCGCCTTCCATCATGGTGAAGACAACATCACCTTGCCTGATTTACAGATTCTGGCGGGAGAGTTTTCCGGCAGTGCCAAACACTGGAATGCCAAAGCTGCCATCAGTACAGCACAGGGTTCAGATTCGAATGCAATCAACATCCGCAGCTCCCGGTCGGAAAATGGTGACAAGGATATGTTTATCAACACGGATGCGGCGGATGCAGAGCTCTGGCAACCTCTGTCCAACCTGCTGCTGGCATCGCTGGGTATGGATCCGAATCTGGAGGCGACAGGCCAGCTTAGTGGAAAACTGCACCTGCACCAGCAAATATCCGGAAAATCTCTGGAGATCGATCTTGATGCAACTCAGGCTCAGATAGGCTATACCCCATGGTTTGAAAAACCGCAACACATCGCTGCTCTATGTCAGATGACAATCGGATTTTCGGAAAGCTCGCCAACGACAGTCGGTATGCAACATTGCCAGCTGGATAAGTCCAGCCTGGCTCAGCTAAAATGGTCGGTAGACAAAGGACAGCATAAACTGATGCTTGATCAACTGGACCTGAACCTTGATCAGCTCGAACAATTCTCCATTCAGCTGCCGGAAAATATTTCCCGACTAAAAGGGATACTGCAGGGAAGTGCTCATACTTCATGGTCGGATCATAATGCTGACTGGTTCGGTCAAATGTCCGGGCACTGGCAACTGAAGAATCTGGGAACGCAATCATGGCTCGCCAACGGCGTTGTTGATGTGAAGCACGGTATCGTCAGCAGCAGCCATTTGCAAGTCAGTGGCCCGCTCGGCAAGGCTGAATTGAAAGGCTCTTATGAGATATCAAAGCAGCGTGGTAACGTGGATATCATGGCAGGCAACCTGGACTGGAAAACTGCCACCTTTCCGGGTGACTTCTGGCAGAAAGTCTCACTGAATGGCCATATTCAGCATGTTGGTCTGACGCTGCTGGGTAATCACTGGTACGACATTCAGAGTGACTACAGCCTTGCCGAAGGCAAACTGAAGTTAAAGGAACTGCAATCCATACTGGCTGACGGAACATTCACCAGCAAGCAGCTGACACTGTTCCCTGCTTCCCGTGCACCCGCTACAGAAGAGCTTGCTACCGATGCCGATAACGGGTTGGGGATTCAGGGCTATATACGCACTGAAAATGTTCAGTTACACAAACTGCGCCGATTAAGCGAGTGGTTGCAGGCAGAGATCAGTGGACAACTGCATGCCAATATCAAGCTGAGTGGTGACATTGCACACACCAGCTTTGCGGCATGGCAATATAGCAATGGCGATCTTCTCGTTTATAACGGCAGCTGGAAACAGCAGATGGAGGCCGAATCACTCACTGAACGTCTTGGCATTAAAACGCCATTGTTTAATTCCTATGCCTTCAGCAAACTCGGTTTCAGATTCCATATCAACAAGGACAGGGTAAATGTTTCCAACATCAAACTGGTTCGCCACCATCAACAATACCTTGGGAAGGCCAGCATCACACCGGAACTTCATCTACAGGGGCAACTTGTTAACAGTGCTGATTCCACGGAATATTTAATCGACAGCACCCTGCCTGCAATACACTGGCGTCTTCAACAACAACCGGTCACTGCTCCGCCTGCAACAACGCTTATTCGGAAGCCCTGATGGTGGCATCCCGATCCATGTCTCCGCTGCGCAATAAACCCAGATAGTCTTTGAGGGCGACAGATACTTTGCCCTGTAATAAGTACAGGGCCAAAAAGTTGGGGAATGCCATGGATAGCAACAGCAGATCGGAAAAATCAAGAATATTGCCGGCGCTGACCAGCGATGCCAGCACCACAAACATCAGAAAGATGATGCGATAAACCATCGAATAGCGTTCCCCGAACACATAGGTCCAGCACCGTTCGCCGTAATAGGACCATGAGATCATGGTGGAATAGGCAAACAACACCACCGAAACCGACAGAATAATCGGAAACCACGATATCACCGAACCGAACGCCGCCGCAGTCAGGGCAGCACCCTTGCTGGCTTCAACCAGCGCATGGTGCTCAGGCGCGTTGTAAACACCGGTCAGAATAATCACCAGTGCCGTCATGGTGCAAATAATAATGGTATCAATGAACGGTTCATAAAGGGCGACAAAACCCTGACGCACAGGATATTTCACCGATGCCGCCGAATGAGCAATGGCAGCCGAGCCGATACCAGCCTCGCTGGAAAAAGCCGCCCGCTTGAATCCCTGCACCAGCACACCGATCATACCGCCAGCCACTGCCGTCGGCGCAAAGGCTTCGCTGACAATCAGCGAAAGAGCTGCGGGAATTGCACTGGCATGGGAGAGAATAATCCACAGGCACGCAGACAAATAGATAAGCACCATGGTCGGAACAATGGCTTCGGCTGCATGTGCAATACGCCTGATGCCGCCGATAATGACCAGACCTACCGCACCGGCCATGAATACACCAAACACCCAGGGATATTTCTGGAAAAAGGTCAACTCACCCTGCACGGCTCCAAGAGCCTGCGATACCTGAAAAGCATTGCCACCGCCCAGAGAAGCACCAATACAAAGCAGGGCAAATAATACTGCCAGCGCCTTGCCTGTTCCGGCCATGCCTTTTTCGGCGAAACCGCGTGACAGGTATTCCATAGCGCCACCCATGATGCGCCCGTCAGGCCGGATCTCACGATAGGTCTGGGCCAGCGTGACCTCAGTAAACTTGGCCGTCATACCGAAAAAACCGGCGACAATCATCCAGAATGTTGCACCGGGCCCGCCAATGCTGACCGCAATGGCCACACCGGCAATATTACCCAACCCGACTGTGGCCGATAACGCCGTGGTCAGAGCCTGAAACGGCGACACTTCACCTTTATCTTCCGGTGACTGATATTTACCGCGAATCACCTGAAATGCATGGCCCATCATGCGCACATTGATAAAGCCGAATCGGCAGGTCAGATACACCGCACCGACCACCAGCCACGCCACAATAAACGGCATCGTGGCATCGCCGGGCATGACATCGAAAAACAGTACGGATGCCAGATACCCGTTCAATGTTCCGAAAAATGCATCAATGCCGGGAGCGGCTTCGGATTGGGCACAGGCCAGCTGTGCCGGCAACATCAACAGCATCAGTGCAGTTACATGAAAAATGCGTTTCATAATCTCTCCCGTCTCACGCAACCCTGCCAAAAGCATCCGATATGGAAAGCTTCGGAAGTCCTTACATTTAATTATCCGCCATGATCATGCAGATCCAAAGGAGCCTGATATTCACATAAGCTTGCGGACATTCCACATGAATACCGGCAACCCACATACAAACAGTGCCATCACCACACTGGATGACGGAGGAAGGTCGAGATATTCGGCAGCCAGGATACCCAGCACAGCACCTGCGATACTGACAAGTAATGCCAGCCATACTGACCCGTTTCGTTCCCCGTTCCATGCTGCCAGTGCGGGTAGAAGCAGCATGCCGAATACCAGCACAATACCGACCGCATGGATGGCCGGCACAACCGTCAGCGCCAATGCCAGATAGAATATCACCCGCTGTTTGTAGCTGTCATCGCCTGCAAACTTCAGTACCGTCACTGAAAGAAGTCCCAGACCGGCCAGCACCATAATATCCGACCAGCTTGCCCCCAACAGGGATCCAAACATCAAATCTGTCATATGCCCTTCGGCATGCGGCAATTGCGTTAAAATCACCATACCGGCAGCAGCAGCCACGGCATACATGGCCCCCATGACCGCTTCTTTCGGCAATTTGGATGCATAAGGCAGTGCAGCAAAGCAAAATACCGCCATCATCGTAATACTCCCCGCCCAAAGCGGGCCGGAAGTATCCGTAGCCAGACCAATGGCGTAACCGGTTGCGGCAAACTGGGCCAGTGCCAGATCAACAAACACAATACGCCGTTCCAGCACGCGACGCCCCAGAAAAGGCATCACCACTGCAAGAATCAGGCATGCAATCAGACTGGTCAGCAAGAACATGGCTATTCCCCGCCTTTTGCAAGCAGATCAAACATGTCGATATAAGCTGCAAAGCCCTCCCCTTTGACAGCATCCGGCATCAATCGACATGGGGTGTGAGCTACTTCGCATAACTTTCTGGCAATGGAACTATCATGATAGGGCTCAAGCCATACCCCTTGAATATGCGCCTGCTGAATGTGATCCACCAGGGCATCCAGATGTGAAGTAGAAGGTTCGATACCCGGTTTCGGCTCTACAAAACCGCTGACATGCAGCGCAAAACGTTGCGCCAGGTAGAGGTAGGAATCGTGATAAGCGACCAATGGACTCATCGCCTGCAATGATGTCTGCCAGTCATGCATGTGTGCATGGATTTCCCCGGCAAAATTTGTAGCACGCTGGCGATAAGCATCGGCATGGGCCGGATCAAGTCGGGATAAACGTTCAGCGATCACCTGTGCTAACCGCACCCCGTTGAGCGGATCCATCCACCAGTGTGGATTGCCTTCCGGATGAATATCGCCCAGCTCCCGGGTGATTTTCCCCTGCGGTTTACCAAGCACTTCAGCCAGCACAGACCTGCCATCCAGATAACCGTTGCCACCGGGACGAATGGCATCGTTGCGTGAAGCATCGACCAATGGCGGCAGCCAACCTGTTTCCAGACCAAGACCCGCAGCAATCAACAGGTCGGCACGCGCAAGATGACGTGCCAATGTCGGTTTCGGGGGAACAAAATGCGGATCCTGACCGACATGCGCCAACACCTTTACTTCGGCGAATTCACCCGCAACGCCCTGAGCGATTTGCCCCAGCGCCGGCAGGCTGGCGACAATGCGCAAACCGCCGGCACAGGCTGTTGCTTGTCCGAGCATAAGAACGATAGTTAATATCAGTAGTTTTTGTATCTGTTTCACAGGGTTTCTCCTTAACGCGCTTGGACTTTTTCCACCCCATGACATGAAATTTTATCATGGCGTGGAAAAAGTCATGCAGGCGCGTTGTTTATTTCATATTAATAGCTATGAGGACGGTGCGGGCCAATCGCCACCACCCATCGAAAGAATGCTTCATTGGCACTTTGTCCAATGCCAATACCAAGATTGGCTGCCGTCTGCGCCAATGTATGGCGTGTATGCTTGTATTGCAGGGTGATACTCTGGAATTCGCTGAGCTTCCAGCCGATGCCTGCACTGTAGGCATCTTCATATCCCATACCGCCACTGATACGACTGAAATCGTAACGTGCAAAAGCAAGCCAGTTGCGATTGATATCGTATTCACCGAGCAGATATGCGCCGTCAGTCATACTGTGTCCGACAGCTTTATTGATACGATTCCGGTTCCATTCAGCCTGCAACGACCAGCCGCTATGATCAAACCGGCTGTTTTTCAATGCCAGATGAGCACCAAGAATATTGCTACGGCTGCTGCCTGCAATGCCATTACGCCCGTTGATATAGGTGCCGCCAAGTTCCAGCGTGGTGGTATCATCAAGATCCCACATGCCTGTCCAGCGCGCCATACCTCCAAATCGATTCTTCCCTGTCGGATCAAATGCCACATCATTGCCATTCCGGAAAAAACCGAACAACAGCGAATGCGCCGAATCACCAAGGTAGAGCGGATGATCGATAAACACCCCTTCACCAACCAGTTTTTCAGGCCCGAACAGATTGACCAGCCCGTTGGGCGTATCGGCATAGACCAGCGCATGCGGATGCACCTCGTTGGCACGCCCCAGCGGGATAAACTTGCGACCAGCCCTCAAACGGAAACCTTCCGGCAGCCTGGCCGTCAAATAACCCTCCTCAACAGCCATGCCGCCATTGGCGGCAGTAACGGTGACATCCAGACGGGTATGAGCATCCACTGCCGCGCCAAAGACAAATTCGCCCTCGGATAAAGGCAGGAAACTGTTTTTGTGAACGCCATTGCCTCCACGCATGGCTGAACCGGCAAAGGTTCCGATCACAGAAACAGATGGATTGCCTGTGTTTTCTGCCGTGCTTGCAACCACTGTTGGTACCGGAGCCGGTGGTGATGCAGCTGATACGACAGGTGATACCGGAGCAGGCTTCTTCTGTGCAACTCCGGTGCTTACAGTGTCTGAATTCGATGCAGTCTGCTGCTCAAGTGCTTCAACACGCTGCATCAGTAATTTTATCTGGGATTTCAATACCTTGATTTCATCGCTCTCTGCTGCATGGGCAGGTATTGCCAGCAGCAGGCATGGCAGCAGCCAGGCCAGTTTTCGTGCCTTCATGATTCCTCCATAAGAACCGCATGAGTGAATAACCCATGCCTGTGTTTTACCGATTGATTGTCAGATTGTTATAATATCAGGCGAATGGAGGGGCGCGGATAGAAACGGTTCGCGTACTGACCGACAGAGCAGGCCATGCTTTCCAGACAGCCACTGCAAAGTTTATCAGCTGAGGAAGGGGCCGGACTTCAGCCTGCGGCACCAGACCACTGGTTACAGATTCTTCCAGTGAGCAAATCAGACATTGGGCAGGTGCGTGAAAACCGTCCCCGTGCTGATGGAGATCGACTGCTGCCCACATCGCACCGAGCATTGCCAGAGCAGCCCAAGCGAAGCGCAGACGGAAAGGCAATTCCTGCAAGCTATATTTCATACGGCAACTATTGCCCGCCTCGCAGAACGATCAAGCAAGCGTGGCTTTGTTTGTATTGAACTATCGCGACCATTAAAGCCATACCCATGGCTTTAATGGTCTTGCTCCTCAAAGAACCAGCGGACTTCGGCCAGATCGTCCCGGATCGGGGCCGGTGGAAGATTGTGCACCACCTCCCGGCCATAGGCCTTGTGATACAAACGGGAATCCAGCAATGCCATAACGCCTCTGTCATGCGTGGAACGGATCAAACGCCCCGTACCCTGACGCAGTACGGCAATCGCTTCCGGTAACTGGATATCCCGGAAACCATGCCCGCCCTTCTCCTCGCATTTCTGAATGCGTGCTTTGAGTAACGGATCATTGGGCGGAGTGAACGGCATTTTATCAATAATCACCAGACTCAAAGCCTGTCCCGGCACATCCACTCCTTCCCAGAAACTGCGTGTACCGCACAGGATGGAATGGGTATCGGCACGAAATGCATCAAGAATGGCATCACGGCTGCCACTCTCACCCTGAATCAGCACATTCCATGGCAGCCGTTGCGCCAGTTCCGGACCCACCTGCTTAAGCATGCCCCATGATGTGAACAGTACAAACGCACGTCCGTGCGAAGCCCTGATCAGCGTTTCCATTTCATCAGTCATGGCTTCAATACCCTGTTCGGAAAACGGGCTGGGCATATGACGCGGCAGATAAATCATCGCCTGTTTGCCATAATCAAACGGAGAAGCATGGAACACCTCATCCGCATCAGGCAAACCCAGTCTTGCTCTGGCATAATCAAAACGACCGGATACCCGCAGCGTAGCCGACATCAATACGAATGAAGCCGGTCGTTGCCACAAGTGACTGTGCAATACCGGCCCGGTTTCAACCGGCGCCACCGTATATTTCAGATATTCGCCTTCACCGTCATGCCAGCCCACGAATCCCTGTTCCGGCTCCCGAACCATGTCGATATCGGATGCAATCTGTTCGGCCCGATCTGCCAGTTTCGCCAAATCCTCATTGCGATCGCGTCTTGAGCCGGCCAGTTTGCACATCTCGCTCCATGCCTGCTGCAAATCTTCCAGTCCGGGGATCAGCCATGCATCCAGCACTGTTTTTCCACATGTGGTTACATCCTGTTTCAAGGCAGGTTCATCACCCATGTCATCAAGCTGGGCCTGCATATCATTGAGCCACTGGATCAGTTTCATACGCGTCAATTGCACGCCGAAATGCTGACAGGCCAGATCCGGCAGGGAATGCGCCTCGTCCAGCACATAGACATCGAAATCCGGTAACAGTTCACCGAATTCACCGGCTTTCAGTACGGCATCAGCCAGCAGCAGACTGTGATTGGTCACGACAATATCAGCTGCCTGTGCTTTCTGGCGTGCTTTCATCAACGGGCAACGTTCAAAATCTGCACATTTTGAACCCAGGCACTGATCAGCCGTCGCCGTTACCATGGGACCTATGCCCTTGGCAAACACATCAAATGGAAGACCCGCAAGATCACCGTCCACAGTCTGACGCGACCAGTCCAGCACCTTCAGCATCGACTTCTGTGCCCACATTTCCAGTTGGGGACTGGACACAAACAGTTTCAAACGTTGCGGACAGAGGTAATTGGAGCGCCCTTTCAGCAGAGCCACACGGCGGGAAGCACCAAGTGCCTGCTGCACGGCAGGCAGATCACGGTGCACCAGCTGATCCTGCAATGCGCGGGTATGGGTGGAAATGAGAATCTTGCCATCGGAACGCAGGGCCGGAATCAGATAGGCCAGTGTTTTTCCCGTACCGGTTTCGGCTTCGGCCAATAATATCGTGCCGTTTTCAAATGCCCCGGCAACTTCTCCGGCCAGATCGATTTGTTCTTCCCGCCGTGAATAGCCCGGCAAACTGGCTGCCAGCGGGGAATCCTCGCAAAAATCCTGCCGAACCAGTTCGGCCAGTCCCGTCATTTGTGTTCTGTCAGCGGATGCAGGCAGGCAAAACCGTGACTGTTCAACCGGCCATCAAATACGGCACAGTCAGATGCGGCATACGGACATCTCGGCTGGTAGGCACAACCGCTTGCCGCCATGCCTTCACCGGTTTTATCTTCACGGCTATCGATTTCACCGTGCTGCCTTTGCGATGGATGGGCAATGGGTCGGGCATCAAGCAATGCCCGGGTATAGGGATGATGCGGATGTTCAAATACCTCCGCCGCACGCCCCTGTTCGACAATTCTGCCGTCAAACATCACGGCAATGCGATCTGCAATGTGGGACACCACAGACAAATCATGCGATATGAACAGATAGGCCAGTCCCTTCGCTTGCTGAATATCTTTCAACAGATTAAGGATCTGGGCCTGTACCGATACATCCAGAGCCGATACCGGTTCGTCCAGCACCAGCACGGCAGGCTCTACAATCAGGGCACGGGCGATGCCGATTCGCTGTCGCTGACCACCGGAAAACTGGTTCGGATAACGGTCCATGCCCGATGCATCCAGACCGCACAGATGCAATGTTTCCGCCACCAGATCCCGCCGCTGTTGTTTTGATAAATCCGACCGGTGAACGCGCAGGCCTTCGGCCACCGTTTCCCAGATTTTCATGCGCGGATTCCAGCTGGCAAACGGATCCTGAAACACCATTTGAATATGATTCCTGCGCTGACGCAAAGCTCTGCCACCCAGCGAGGTCACATCGACACCGTTCCATTCAATGCGACCGTTATCTGCCTTCAGCAAACGCATGGCCAGTCGTGCCGTGGTGGATTTCCCGCTTCCCGATTCTCCCACAATGGCCAGTGTTTCCCCTGCCTCCAGACAGAAGGACAGCTGATCCACAGCCCGTTTCTCCTTGCCGATGGCCCGGAACATGCCACCGGCGGTAAATGTTTTACTGACGTTTGTTACAGCCAGAACGCTCATGTACGATGATCCCTGTCGTGCTCATCACCGGATGCATCAACCGGAATATCAACATACAGACAGCGTGCAAGGTGTTTGCCCTGCTGCCAGGCCGTAGCCTCGACCGGATTTTGCATGCAATCCGGCTGAACCAGCGAACAGCGATCTGCGAAATGACAGCCTTGCGGCCATTGACCGGGCGGTGGCACCTGCCCCGAAATCACGGTTAATGATTTTCCCGGCTCGGAAATTTCAGGTCTGCAACCCATTAATGCGCGGGTATAGGGGTGGGCGGGATGATCGAATATATCCGCAACCTTGCCGGCCTCGACAATTTGTCCGGCATACATCACAGCCACATCATCACACATTTCAGCCACCAGACCGAAATCATGTGTAACCAGTAATAACCCGAGATTGCGCTTTTTTTGAAGATTCAACAGCAGCGTGATAATTCGCTTCTGTACCGACACATCAAGCGCCGTCGTCGGTTCATCAGCGATGATATAATCCGGATCAGCAGCCATCGCCATGGCAATCAGCACCCGCTGGCGCATACCTCCGGACAGTGAATCCGGATACTGTTTCAATATCTGTTCCGCATCCTGCATGCCGACATCGCGCAACAGTTGAACGGCACGGGCATGAGCCTGCTGTTTGTCCATATCCAGATGCAGGCGAATGACTTCGGTAATCTGGCTGCCGATAGAAAAGACAGGGTTCAGTGCGGTCATCGGCTCCTGAAACACCATGGATATGCGGCCGCCGCGAATACGGCGCAACGATTCATCATCCATCTCAAACAGGCTATTACCATCAAGCAGAATATCACCACAGCATTTTTCAACACCCTGATGTTCGCCCAGGCGAAGAATGGCCTGTGCCGTCAGTGATTTACCGCAACCGGATTCACCCACCAGTCCCAGCACACGACCGGCCTCAAGCTGCAGGGATACCGCCGATACGGCTTCAACACGTCGCCCATCGATGGACACCGTCAGTGATAAATCACGGATTTCAAGCATGGCGGCAGTGTGCCGGAAGCATCCGGCTGTTTCCAGACGCCATGTCTAAATTTGCAGGGAAATGGATCACCGGGAAAGTAATACTTTCGTTTCGCCCCTATCGTTGCGGACTTAACATGGATTTGGGATCAAGCAACTTTTCCAGCTTGGCAGACGGAAGCACATCCGCCTCCTCACAAACCTGCCGTACGGTTTTGCCCTCGGCGACAGCCTGTTTGGCAATTTGCGAGGCATGATCATAACCGATCACAGGCGCCAGCGCGGTGACCATGCTCATGCTCCACTCAATCTGCTCAGCACAGCGTTCCCGATTAGCTTCCAGCCCCGCGATACATTTATCGGCAAACATACGACAGGCGGAAGCAAGCAGCCTTTCCGACTCCAGCAGGTTGTGCGCCATCACCGGCAACATCACGTTCAAATCCAGCAGTCCGGAAGTACCGCCGAAGGCAATCGTGGCATCATTGCCAATCACCTGAGCAGATACCTGGGCCATTGATTCGGCGATCACGGGATTGACTTTTCCGGGCATAATGGATGATCCCGGCTGTACGGCCGGCACACTGATCTCACCCAATCCGCAG
>JAUZQH010000205.1 GCA_030951065.1 Mariprofundus sp.
CGACACGAGGCATGCCGACTGCATCCTTTGCACCGCCGCTCAGCCGGGAGTTCGGTGAAGTAAAAGATCAGGCTCATGTGTGGCCGGATTCGGAAGGAGAGGTTCGAGGTATATCGTTTTCTCCCTTGCACAAATGTGCGCCACAAGCCGCGCGTAAGGATCATGAGCTGTATGAGTTGCTTGCCATGGTCGATGCCATTCGTGGCGGGCGAGCACGCGAGAGAAAGATGGCAATCGAGAAGCTCAGTCAGCGACTCTCAGCGCCATGAGGCGCGATGACCCGAATATTGAAATGCTACAACTGGCTGCCGACGGGTTGGGGTCATTGCTGGATGAAGTCGTGTTTGTTGGTGGCTGTGCGGCAGGATTATTAATCACCGGTCCGGCAGCACCGCCAACCCGGGAAACAACGGATGTGGATGTACCGGAGTGTGAAAGTTGATGTCATGCCAACCGACAGTGCAATCCTTGGTTTTAGTAATCGGTGGTATGCAGCTGCGATGCTTTCAGCACAAAACATGCGCTTACCTGCCGGAATCGACATTCGCATGGTCACAGCGCCGTTCTTTCTGGCTACAAAGCTGGAGGCGTTTTATGGCCGTGGAAATGGTGATTACATGGTCAGCCATGATCTTGAAGATATGATCGCTGTTCTGGACGGAAGAGCCTCTATTGTTTCTGAAGTGGGAAATTCCGGTGAGGTTGGCCTGTCTCTGGCCGAAGCGTTTCAACGTTTGCTGGTTCTGGATGCATTTCATGATGCATTGCCATGTCATTTGCCGGCTGATGCAGCGAGTCAACGGCGAGCACCTGTTGTATTGCAGCGCATGAGTGATATTCGGAATATGGGACTGCGCAGGGAATAACCGCCTCAATCCGCGCAATAGCCACTTTCGCATGCGACAAACCAATAAAATCAGCAGGTTGATGGCTGGAATCCAAACGGTTAACAACGATCCGGGGAAATTAACGTGAGCTTTGGGTAGGCAGTTCGATAGCGGGCGGTATCACGCGTAAGCAGTGTCGCGCCGGAAACAGCAGCATGCGCGCCAATTGGTGGCAATATCAAGCAGCACATTACTGTCGATCAAAAAACCATTCACGGAATCAGCCTCTCGTCAGTTCCATGATTTCATCGGTACTCATGCCGGTGGTTGCCATGCCTCTTAATTTTTTGATCAGCTTACGCCCTCTCCCGGAACCGGGGGAATGCACCAGTCGTAGCGTATTATCTTCGGCAATAAATTCGACCTCAGTTTCCGGCTGAAGGCCAAAACGATCACGCATTTCTTTGGGAATTGTTACCTGACCTTTCGACACGATGTGATTCTCATGACAATACCTCTCGCAGTTTAATTCTTACTTGCAATTCTTACCTCATATTTAGCAAATGTCCATGCCAGTCACTGCAAAATAGAAGTGTTGCCTTTGCATGACAAGGTGCAAATCGTGGCCTGATTTCTCTGGATGATGACTTATTTGATATTGCAGAACACCTGGAAACCGATGAAGACATCCGCCAGTTCCTTGAAGAAGCAGCCGCCAGCGGCGACACTGCTGATCTTATTCATCGTTGAACATGCCGCTCGTGCCAGAGGCATGCCGAATCCGGGACAGAACATCCCGGGCAGCGCGTTCACACAGCATATGATCTGTTTCCAATGCTGAAAGTTTTTCGGCAATGGCGGAAACAAAAAGCTGGTTCATGGAGGTGTGTTCACATCGAGCGCTTTTTTTAGCCACTGGCCGGATAACCCATCACCCCCCCGAACGCTTTACACCCGACAAAGATTTTTTGGAATCGACGCTGGATACGACCGAAATCAGGCGGCATTAATACCGGCATCAGCAACTGCCAGCCCCCCTGGATATAACGATTTTAATGACTTGTTGAATAGCATTATCGCTGTTTGAATGGCGGCATGGGACAGGATAATAATTGGCAACAGGTGGATCGGCCCGTAGAGGGGCAGGCGATCTGTTTTGATTTGCGCGCAAGCATGCGTCTGCCTGACGGGCAGACTATCGCACTGCAGGAGCAGGGGTTTGTGCTCTGTTTTCAGGGAGAGCTGCGAGCGTGGCGCAATCATTGCCCGCATGCCGGATCACCGCTGGACTGGATCCCGGGTCAGTTTTTCAGTGAAGATGGTCAACAACTGGTGTGCCATACCCACGGTGCCCATTTTGAGCCATTGAGCGGTGCTTGTCTGTCCGGCCCCTGCCCGCGCGGGCTGTATTCGCTTGAATGTCAGGATTTGGGTAACGCTGTGCTGGTGCCTGTCTGCGTGGAAATCACGAAGGCATTATAACGACGTGCAGGCGCGCGCCAAAAAATCCATACGATCAATACCGAAGAACATTTCGGCGCGGCCATGATCTCGATGCAGGAAAAAAGTCGGCGCGCCAAATGCGCCCGCATCGAGTGCCCGCTTTGTCAGTTCATCCAGCTGGTCTACCTGTTCGGTTAACCATTGCTGCGGCAGGTCATGCAATGCTATCACCTGCTCCAGCCAGCCGGCCTGTTTCGGATCGACAGCGCCCGACCAGATACTGTTAAATACGGCCAGCGAGAAACGTTTTCTCTGTTCACCTGCCAGCGCCAGAGCAGTGCGCATAGCCGGTCGACTATCAAAGCTGCCCGGCCTGATCATGGTAAACGGCACATCCAGAAATTTCGCCCAGCGTTTCAAGTCTCGCAGACTATACAGAGCCTTTTTTTGATGGCAGACGGTGGCGTGTTGCCCGCCCAGTGGATCAGCTTGGGCAAATTGACCGGATGCCACTCGAAATGAACGCCGTGCTGACAACTGAATGCCTCCAGCCGGGTGGCCGCCAGGTAGCTATAGGGGCTGACAAAATCAAAATAAAAATCGATCCCCGGTTTATTCATGCTGGCTGACATACCCCTGTGGCCGAATAGCTACCGTATTTTTGATTCTGGTGCAGACTTGGCCGTCTTCCCGTACATAAGTCATCGTAAAACATGGAGTGGCATGACCATGTTCCTCCAATGACTGGCGTATATCATGTTCTGCCTGCGCATCAAAATCAAAATGCAATATCAGGCTGGAATTGCCTACCCGGATAAAATCCAGCGCCAGCTTTCTGGTCGCCACGCGATAACCCGGGAATTTTCTCAGGCAAGCCAATGCCGGCACAGGGTCAGCCAGGCTGGCCTGATAGCCGCCGAACATATTGCCGGCTGCATTGGCAGAAACCCTGTTTAACGGCAACCGAATTCGCGCCATGCTCCAGTCCTGTGCCAGTTCGATTACCTTGATACGCATCAGAAAATAGGGTGGATAGAGTTCAAAGCGCCGCCGTGCGGAGAGGAAGCTTAGCCTGCTTAATAAATGTAAATAGCCGCGCATATACCCTCCGACAAATGATGGGGTGAGGCATGGTAATCAGGCAATGATCAATCTGCCGGAGGCTAATATCAACAGGTATCTTTAAGAAACTGGTTAGTCTCATAAAAAAACTAACAAGATATAGTTGGTTTCATTATAATACCTGCTATATTTGAATCATGGAAACAGCTCCACCCCATGATGGTTGCCCAGTCACCCGAACACTTGATTTGATCGGAGAGCGCTGGAGCCTCCTGATTATACGGGATATCTTTTACGGCGTCAGACGTTTTGATGCCCTGCAGCACCATCTCGGGATTTCAAAAAAAGTGCTCTCCTGTCGGCTGGCTCGTCTGCTACAGGGAGGCATACTCAAAAAAGTTCCCTATCAGCAGAAACCGGAACGTTTCGAATACCGGTTAACACAGAAAGGCAGAGATTTGTTCCCCGTGTTGTTGACCATGATGCGCTGGGGTAACCGGTGGCTGGCTGAAAAGAACGAATCCCATCTCCATTTGAAACATCTCGGTTGCGGAGAGGTTGCGGAACCGAAACTGGTATGCAGCCATTGTGAAAAGCCTTTGAGTCCGGCCAGCGTTCGTGCGGAAACATCGAACAGCTCTGGCTGAAATCAATGCTGTTTGTCCGCTGCCCGGGCGGCAGCGATCGCGGCCATATTGACGATATCATCCACGCTGGCACCGGTTTGTAGTACATGAGCCTGTTGTGGCAGACCAAGAAGGATTGGACCGATGGCAGTACCGCCACCCAATTCACGCAGTAGCTTGTACGCAATATTTCCCGCCTGCATGGTGGGGAAAACCAGCACATTGGCCGGCTCTTTCAGTTTGTTGAACGGGTATTGACCGAGAATGGCTCCATTGACCGCAGTATCCGCCTGCATCTCTCCATCGACCACAAGGTCCGGCACGGACTCATGCAAAAGTCGGGTCGCCTCTGCCACCTTGCGCGTTTCCGGATGATCGGCACTGCCGAAGTTGGAGAAAGAAAGCATGGCAACGCGGGCACAGCATCCCAGTGAGGTAGCAGTACCTGCTGCCAGTTCAGCCAGTTCGGCCAGTTGTACAGCGTTCATATCCACATTCACCGTGCAGTCACAGAGAAAATAGGCACTGTTTTCCATGATCATCAGATACATGCCATAAACATGATGCTGCTGCCCGTTGCTGTCATGTCCGAGCACTTTCAGAATCGGTCTGAGCACATTCGGATAATGGGCCGTGCGCCCGGAGAGCATGCCGTCAGCAAAACCCTGACGTACCAGCATGGCTCCAAGTACATTGATGTCATTGCGCAATGTTTTGGCTGCATCATCTGCCAGCACTCCGTGGCGTTTGCGCAGGGTATAATAGGCATCTGCAAGGCTTTCGAAACGGGCGTCTTCAGTGGTCGGGTCGATCAGGGTGATGTTGCTCATGTCCAGCTGTGCCTTTTCACATAGCTGTTGCACGATATGTTGTCGGCCAATCAGAACAGGTGCGGCGATACCGATGTCCTGCATTTCGATAGCGGCTCGAAGCACCGTTTCATCTTCGCCTTCAGGCAATACCAGACGGATGGGGTTGGCCTGAGCCTTGTCCATAATCATACGCATAAACAGGCGAGAGGAATCGATTCGACCGGCAAGTTCGTGTGCATAGGCACTCGCATCTTCCAGCGGTTTTCGAGCTACGCCTGTGTCAGTCGCTGCCTGCGCAACTGCAACAGGCACGACTTCGATTAAACGGGGGTCGAACGGTTTGGGCAATATATATTTAGGCCCGAAGCGAAGTTCACTGACCCCGTATGCTTTTAGTACCGAGGCCGGCACATCCTGGCGGGCAAGGCCGGCCAGCGCATGCACGGCAGCGACTTTCATTTCTTCATTGAAGGTGGTGGCCCGCGCATCCAGTGCACCACGGAACAGGAATGGAAAGCCCAGAACATTGTTGACCTGATTGGGGTGGTCTGAACGACCGGTAGCCATAATCAGGTCCTTGCGGGTTTCCATGGCAAGTTCATAGGCGATTTCAGGGTCGGGATTGGCCATGGCAAAGATGATGGGCCTGTCGGCCATGGTTTTAAGCATGGCCGGATCCACGATATTGCCCTGAGACAGGCCAATAAACACATCGGCACCGTTCATGGCTTCAGCCAGGGTGCGTTCGGGGCGCTCGGTAGCAAAATAGGCCTTGTGTGGCGGCAACTCTTCCTGACGATCTGTGCTGATGACGCCTTTACGATCCAGAAACAGAATGTTTTCACGCCTGGCACCGAGTTGTTCGATCAGTTTCATGCAGGCGAAACCTGCTGCACCGGCACCCAGACAGGTGACTTTTACATCTTCAATCTGTTTGTTCTGCAAGATCAGCGCATTCAGAAATGCTGCTGCCATGATCACGGCAGTACCATGCTGATCATCATGCAATACCGGAATATTCATACGTTTTTTTAATTCTTCTTCTATGATAAAACATTCCGGAGCTTTGATGTCTTCGAGATTGATGCCGCCGAAGGTCGGTTCCATGCGGGCTACAGTTTCCACGATGCTCATCGGATCGTTTTCATCCAGTTCGATATCGAACACATCAATATCTGCAAACCGTTTGAACAGCACACTTTTACCTTCCATGACCGGCTTTCCTGCCAACGGACCGATATTACCGAGGCCAAGTACAGCTGTGCCGTTGCTGATGACACCAACCAGGTTGGCACGGGCGGTATATTCATCTGCCAGTTCCGGGTTTTCCGCGATAGCCAGACAGGGTTCGGCAACGCCCGGTGTGTAAGCCAGAGCCAGATCTCGCTGGGTGAGACACGGTTTGGTCGGCTTGATGCTGATCTTCCCTGGTATGGGAAAACTGTGATATTCTAACGCTTCCTTGCGCAATGTTTCTTTTGGCATTAGTTACCCCTTGAGCATAGCTGTGCGATGATTTTTGAGTAATGCTGGGCACCTCCAACGCGAATGGCAAGCATAACGCTGTATGACGCTGCATGATTGCCCGGTTATGGAGGGATTAATGAGAATTGCATTTGCAGGCGCCGGAGCTATCGGCTGCCACTATGGCAGCAAGCTGGTGCAGGCAGGTTTCGATGTGATATTACTGGCACGCGGGAGGCATCTGGCTGTAATGCAAAGTGCAGGATTGAGGCATGAATCAGAAGGGGAATGCAAGCAGATTAAGGTCAAGACCATATCCGATGCGGGTCAACTTAATTCCTGCCAGGTTGTGGTGTTGAGCTGTAAAATGAGCTCGCTGAATGACATGCTCAATTTGATACAGCATCATATTTCGCCTTCGGCATTACTGCTGACACTGCAAAACGGTGTTGAAGCCCCTGACATGGTAGCCCAGGTTTTTCCTGATCATGCCATTGCGGCGGGCTCCGCGTTTATAGGTGTGAGGCTGGAGCAACCCGGGCATGTGATTCATTCGGCAGCCGGCGGGGTACGCATGGGGTTGTGGCAGCAAGGCAGCGGTGAGCAGTATTTGTTGCCGCTCATCAGGGCATTTCAGCACGCTGAGGTTCCGGCACGGCAGGATGATGACCCGGAGGCCATGCTTTGGCGAAAATTGCTGTGGAATTGTGGTTTTAATGCAATCACGGCGATTACCCGCCGATATGCCCGCGACATAGCGACTGGTACTGAAACGCTTGCTATCGCGCGTCAGGCCATGGAAGAAGCCGTGACAATTGCAAAGTTGTGCGGTATTGCGATTGATGAGCAGGATATTGTTAAGCATATTGACGTGACATTGGCCATGGGGCCGGTAAAAACCAGCATGTGGCAGGATATTGAAGCCGGGCGCAACACCGAGGTGGAGTATATCAATGGCTACGTGGTGAGGAAGGCAGATGAATTGAAGGTTCCCGTACCTGCAAACCGGCTGTTGACAAGTCTGGTTAATATGAAATAAACGACGCGCCTGCATGACTTTTTCCACCCCATGATATGAAATTTTATCATGGGGTGGAAAAAGTCCATGCGCGTTAAGGGCATTGAAGCAGGATGACCATGTCCTTCTTCAGTCTATGACAGTGCGCACGAGTTGATCGAAGGTAAGCTGTTGCTGCTCACCTGTTGCCATATTCTTCAGTGTAATAAAGCCGGACAGCATTTCATCTTCGCCAATAACGAGCACGAAGCTGGCTCCCTCGCGGTCGGCAATCTTGAACTGTCGTTTGGCACTGCCGCCACCGCAGTGCACGACACTTAAACCCTGCTGGCGTAGCAAGGCAGACTGCTGCAGGGAATAGGGGATAACCTGCTCACCCAGAGCCACGATGGCTATATCTACACCGGCAGCCCTGATTTCACCCAGCAGCATCGCCAGTCGCTCGAGTCCTGCCGCAAAACCAATGGCCGCAGTTGGAGGGCCACCCAGTTCATCAATTAAGCTGTCGTAACGACCGCCTGCGAGCACCGTCCCCTGTGCCCCCAGCTGGTCGGAAATAATTTCAAAGGCGGTACGGTTGTAATAGTCCAGGCCGCGCACAATGCGTGCATTGATCTGATATGGAATATCCAATGCCGTGAGCCCGTCCTGCAGCCCGGAAAAGTGGGTCTCACATACTGTGCACAGATGATGTATCATCTCCGGCGCATTCTGTAATTCAGCCTGACATGCCTCCACCTTGCAATCGAGCACGCGCATGGGGTTTTTGTCGATACGTGCGTTACATGTCTCACAAAGATTTCCGGCGCATTTATTCAAATAGCTGACGAGCACATCGCGGTAAGCCGGACGGCAGGCCGGGCAACCCAGTGAGTTGATTTCCAGATTCAACTCGGAAATACCCAGTTCAGACAAGAAGCTGTGGGCCATGGCCAGCACTTCTGCATCTTCCAGCGGCCCGCTGGCGCCGAATATTTCCACACCGATCTGCTGGAATTGGCGTAACCGTCCTTTTTGAGGGCGCTCGCGCCGGAACATGGGGCCAATATAAAACCAGCGCTGGATTCCGGCCCGGGTTAACCCGCCCTGCAGGTAGGCACGTACTGCACCTGCTGTGCCTTCAGGACGCAGGCAGATGTTATCACCGCCTTGATCTGTAAAGGCATACATCTCTTTGGAAACAATATCAGTGACTTCGCCAATCGAGCGTACAAACAGTTCAGTTGGCTCCAGTATTGGCAGTCGAACCTCGGAAAAGGCATAAGTAGCAAACACTTTGCGTGCTACTTCTTCAATGTGCCGCCAGACCAATACCTCTGCGGGCAAGCCGTCGTGAATTCCCCGGATACTTTGTAAACGTTTGCCCGCCATTCAGTTTTTCTCCGCCTGTTCGCGTATTATCGCTGCACGTCGTTCCACATCCTCGACCAGCTTGTCGATCATACTTCCTGTCTTGATTTTTTCGGACTTTTCACCATCGCGATACATCATATGTACCGGGTAGCCGCCGGTAATGCCCACATTCACTTCTCTGGCTTCTCCAGGGCCATTGACGACACAGCCGATCACAGCCACATCAATATTTTCCTGAATATGAGACAAGCGCTTCTCAAGCTCGGACACGGTATCAATGACATTGAATTTCTGACGGGCACAGCTTGGACAGGCAATCAGATTGACACCGCGATGACGCAAGCCCAGAGATTTCAGAATTTCAAAACCCACTTTAATCTCTTCTTCCGGTTCGGCAGCAAGAGATACCCGAATGGTATCGCCGATGCCATCTGCCAGCAGCAGGCCCAGGCCGATGGATGATTTCACCGTGCCGCCAAAACGACTGCCGGATTCAGTAATACCGAGATGTAGCGGGTAATCCACTTTATCCGCCAGTTTACGATAAGCAGCTACCGTCATCGGGATGTTACTTGCCTTCAGCGATACCTTGATGTCGTAAAAATCCATTTCCTCCAGAATATGGATATGATTCAGAGCCGATTCCACCATGGCATCGGCACAGGGTTCGCCATATTTCTCATTCAACTCTTTTTCCAGAGAACCGGCATTCACCCCGATGCGGATTGAAACACCACGTTCGAAAGCCTGTTTGACTACCCGCTCAACCCGGTCACGACCACCGATATTGCCGGGGTTGAGGCGCAGTCCGTGTACCCCTGCATCGAGAGAGGCCAGCGCCATTTTATAGCTGAAATGGATGTCTGCAATGATCGGCACATCTGTCTGGGCCAGAATTTCCGGCATGGCTGCGGCTGATTCAGGATCGGGTACGGAAACGCGCACAATATCGGCACCGGCTTGTACCAGTCGCTGAATCTGGGCTACCGTAGCATCGATGTCCGTTGTCAGTGTGTTGGTCATGGATTGCACGGCAATCGGTGCATCACCGCCAACACTGACTTTACCGACCTGTATCTGTCGGGTTTTACGTCGAGGTAAAACTATCGTATCCCGCATATGAGTCCTCTTTTGGCCTGTGACAACAGTGAATAAAATAAACGCCGGTTCATTTTTTATTTAGACTCTTGCAACAGGTTCAGGCGTTCCTGTAACTGGCGTGCACGGCGCAGGGCTTCTACATATTCGGATTCGTCCGGCTTTAACATGACAGCTTTATCCCAGTATTGAATAGCACGATCCAGTTGTTCGTTGCGGAATGCTATACTGCCTTTGGCAAACATCGTAGCAGCCGATGCATTCACTTTTTTCTGCACCTGATTTAACAGTTTATCGGCATCTTTGCCGCCGTTTCGACGATAGATATGTGCAAGTTGTCTGGCTTTCAGTAATTCCCCGTTTTTCAGTGCAGCCTGTACCTGTTTGGCAGTGGCTGTCTTGGTGTAGCTTGCGCGCTTGATCATGGCGGGCTGTTCGACCGCATTGGCTGCAGGCATGGGGGGGATTTTCAGAAAAGGCGGCATTTTTCTTTTAATTGAATCCAGCAGTGCCACGCCCTTTCTGCTGTCGGGTTGCAGTCGCAGATAGGATTCAATTTCGATATAGGCTATTTCAGGCAGGCCTCTGTGTAAAAAACGCATGGCTTCGCGAAATGCCAGGTTCGCCCTGTCATCCAGTCTGTCGTTGTAATGTTCGCGCATGCGCTCGTATATCTCGTCTTTTGGGCTAATACCTCTGGGCGGTTCATAGGCAGCGGCATAGGAAAACAGTGTGCGGTCTTCCTTCCTGCGCTGCTGCAGCAGTTTTTCCAGTCGAAACTGCCGGATTTTTTTCTGCATCTCTGCCTGTTTCTTTTTCATGGCTTCAGGCTTGATGGAGACGGCCCCTGCCTGATCATATGCCCAGATTGCTTTTGACCACAGGTTCTTTGCCTCGAGATCTTTTGCGATGCGCAGATAATGGACGAAAAGCCGTCTGCGTGCGGGCTCAATTTTTTGTTCCAGTAGTCGGTGGACTTTCTGGTAATCTCGATCTGACTTGTCCAGTGCAAGTATTCGCGCTCTCGCCTGCATGATCCTGCCACGTTTGAAGTCATGATTAATGGACTCGTACGTGCCCGTTATTCTGAATGTTTCACTGCCTTTGACCAGAAGGTTGTCCAGGCTGCCCTTGTTTATCTGGCAGCCGGTCAACATGATGACGGCAATCATGAAACAACTGAATTTGAACATGGATCAGGTATCTCCGGCAGTCTGGCGTATATTCTCAGGCAGTGCGAGATTAAATGCTAAATCTACAACATATTCAATACTGTGAAGCAAGGACGGGTTGGAGACCAGTACACGCCCGATCTCAACTTCCCGGCTTACACCTTTTATATTTTGCACCCCAAGGGGCTGGAAATCAAAACCTTCACCCAAAAGGTCAAATGTCTTTCGTGGCATGACCAATTCTCCGCCATTGCCGAGACTGCTCATGCGGGATGCTATATTCACGGCATCACCAATGACAGTATATTCCAGCCGCTGGGCTGCTCCAATATTACCGACGATGGCCTGTCCGCAGTTCAGTCCGACTCTGAAACTGACCGGTTCGCCATCAGGCCGGTTTTTGCCCAGTTTCTGGCAGGCCAGGTTTACTGCCAGTCCGGCTTCGGCCGCATGCCGGGCATGTTCTTTGTCATTGACCGGATGATTAAATACAGCCATCACTGCATCGCCTATATATTTATCCACATGACCGCCATAATAGGCAATGACGCGATGGAATACCTCGAAATGGCTATTCAGAAGATTGACCACATCTTCTGTTTCTATCGACTCTGAGAAAGATGTGAAATGAACCATGTCCGCAAACAGGACCGAGACTTCCTGGCGATGGTTTTTCACCTGAACATCACCGCTTTCAAACACTTTCTTGATAAGCTCCGGGTTAAGATACCGGCCGAATACATCGCGCAACTCTTTCTTGTGTTCAAGCTCACTTGCCATAACATTGAACTGGTACAAAGCATCCGATAATTCATCATTGCCGCGCACAGGTAAACGAACCTGATAATCACCATCGGCAACCTTGAGTGCGGCATCACTGAGCATTTCAATCGGTCGACTCATACGCCCGGCAATCCAGAATACCAGAACACCCGATAGCAGCACCACGACCACGGCCGCTATAAAAATTTTCTGCCCGAGTTTGTCGGCAATGTTTTCCCACTGCTTTTCAGAAAAACGTACAGCGACTGTGCCCATGGAGGTCTTGGCGTAGACCACGGATTTTGCATACCATAACTGCTTTACCGGCAGACGTTTCACCGTGTTGCTTTTGACCAGTGCTTTCAGGACAGTCCTGCTGGCGGTAGCGGAGCCAAGGGATTTTATTTTGCCATCGGGATACCGAATGACCACACTCAGCACAGTTGGTACCTTATCCAGAAAACTGTGAACCACGATATCTGTTTCCGTACTGCTGCCGGACAGCAGTGGTAATTTCAGTTCATCGGTCAGTCGATCCACCTGCAGCTCGGCCTGAGCCGCCTGATTTTCCAGCCATGCATCGTGCTCTATATCAAGGATGATGAAAAACAGCACAACAATTGCGATGGTAACCGTAAAACCCACCAGTACCGACCAGCGCCAGCGAATCGGGATACGGGGAAGTTTGTTTGTTTCCCGCTCAAGCTTTTTCACTTCTGGCAACAGACATTCCGGAGATTTTAAATCATTGTTTTGATCATTATTTTGCACTGCACTACTCTAACGAAAGTGCTTGCATGGGCAATGAGGGAAGTGCGGTCAGGATGCTGGCCGGATGTTCTTTTCATTCTGTCGCATGGGGTGTGTAAAGCCTCCGGAATACGTTTGAATACTGTATTTCATACTATTTTTATCCGCTGCTGTATATATTTTGGAACTGGAGGAAAAAGATGTCTCTTACTACGAAACAGCGAAAAGAACTCAAGGCAAAAGCGCATTATCTCAAGCCTGTCATCAGGGTCGGGCAAAAAGGGATTAGTGAAAGCCTGCTGCTTGAAACATCGCAGGCACTCGATAC